>JAFSXH010000237.1 GCA_017444165.1 bacterium
TACTGCCAAAACCGCCGCGTTCAGTCTCCTGCACGGCTCCAGCAATTAATTCACTATTCCAAACTCTGCCAATATACAACTGAGCAATGCGATCCCCCGAAGTAATAGACCACACGCTCTGAGAAATATTGTAAACTAAAACTCCTACGTTCTTTCTATAGAGATGATCGATTGTACCGAAATGAACCATAAACCCCCTCTTCGCTAGACCACTGCGTCCACGTATCTGAGCTTCCCAACCTTCAGACAACTGCAAACGGAAACCTAAATCTGCAATCTTACTCTCACCAGGATATACACTTAAATCCTCGCAAGCGTAGAGATCATAACAAGCGTCCGTAATATGCGCCTTCTGAGGCATCTTAGCATTTTTATGTTCAAGCTCAACGACAACCCTACAATCGACCATAGAACCTTCTCTTTACCACAAAAAATAGTTTTTCCTCTGTAAGTTTTTAGTCTTGTGCATTGCGTTTTGTTAATTATTATCTCATTTTACTCGCAAGATCTAGAACAAAAAAAACAGACTATCTCCTCTGCGACAGTCCGTAAAGTTTGGGTTGAAATTTATTTGGATTGTAAATTGCTGTTACGAACTATGAATTAAATTAAGCAATTCCGCACTGTGTTCGTGTAAAAATTCAGGAGTGGCCACTTCTAAACGTTCCAATTCTTCTAAAGTGCGCGGCTCACTCTCAACTAAAAGACCTAACATCTTATTGGAAAATATCGATGTAGAGATCTCCCCCGCCTCGCAAAGTTGGTTTCTCCATCTTCGCAAATTATTGTAAATTTTTACTTGTCTGTCTGTAAACTTATTGCCCTTGCTCCTCTTTTTAGGCCAAGTCACTTTGCCATCATCCTTACCTTGACGCACGGCTTCTAAAATTCCATTTTGAAAAGATTTAATCTTTTCCCAAAGTTTCCAATTGCTAAAGTGTTTTTCTAAACTTTCTGAGTTTAAAGGTTTCTGCTGAGCCAGAGCTACTAAGACATAATCAGGTAAGACTCTAAAGACCGAGATATCCAGTCTCTTAGCCAATTGTTCCCGCCATACATAGAGCCGACGTATGACCCCATAGCTATCAGGAGAGAGATCGCGCACATTTTTGATATGTATCCAGTTATCCACACTGAATTCTTTGGGGTGTATTCTTACTTTAGATATACCAGCAAAGGATCTCTGAGCCGCCGTCAACAGATTTTTCTTTTTTAACTCCTCTAAAAGTATGGCTCGCAATTCGATCAGATAGCGCGTATCTCCCCGAGCGTAATTATCCATATCAGCTGAAAGAGGACGAATGGTCCAATCTGCCCTTTGGTACTTTTTATCAACATCAACATCAAAATATTGTTTTATGAGACCAGCCAAACCCTTACTGGGCAATTGTAAAAGTTCGGCCGCCACATAAGTATCAAAAATATTTTTGAATACTAAACGATGATCGCGATAAAGGTACGGCACATCATTAGAACCAGCATGAAATATACAGACACAATCATCAGCAGAGAAGATAGAATTTAAGGAAGAGAGATCTAGGTGGAGCGGATCTATCAGATAATCGGCTTGATCGGTAGACAATTGGACTAAACAGACCTTTTCGTAATAGTGATAATAACTGTCCATCTCCGTATCCACAGCTATAACTTTACATGAACTGAGATCTTTTATTAGCTGAGCCAAAGCAGCGTAAGTATCTACTATAGGTGGAGTTAAACGAGAAATCATTATAAAAAATCCTCTCCGTCTTCTTCAAAAAGCAAAAAAAATCCGAGCCAAAAGCTCGGATTTCATGGTGCCCAGAATCGGGGTCGAACCGATACTCCCTCGCGGGAACGGGTGTTTGAGACCCGCGCGTCTACCAATTCCGCCATCTAGGCGAAGGAACGGGAGTATAATACTTAAGAGCAATGGCTTTGTCAAGCACTAACGAATCGCATCATCAGCACTGTTGCGCTTCCACCACTGCCAAGAGGGTGTCTCTTTCTTTTCTGTATTAACTGTAATTCTATCTAAGTACCACCACCAATGGGTAGCGGGCGGATTGTTAATAATCTGATATTGCTTAAAATTAGAGTGGCCCACCTCTTTAACAAAAATATTCGCCTTAGCTCTCAATTGAAGATCTAGTTCTCTGATTTTAGCCCAACGGCTCTTGAGATCGACACCTTTTTCAGCAGCTAAAGCCTCTAAGAGATCCTGGACTTCATCACGGTAATACAGCAACTGGGGAGCGGTGTACTTTAGCATTCCTATCTGCTTAACGTGCTTGGCGTAATCCTCTAGAGCACTATCTAAGTACTGTAAGAGTTCCACAACCTCTGGATCTACATTGACCTTTTGGGTAAAACTATCCGCCATTTGCTAATCGCTCCTCTAAAATTCTTTCTGCAGTTAGAACATCTTCTGGAGTCGTTATTTTTAAA
>JAFSXH010000238.1 GCA_017444165.1 bacterium
GCAGGTCGTAGATGAAGTTTTAGAGCTCTTTATAGATCTCGGAGCAGATGAGAGTCAGATAGAATTCCCCGTAGTTTACGCCTCTGCTCGCCGTCAAGTGGCCTCTTTGAATCCTGAAGGACCTTTTGAAAATTTAAAGCCTCTCTACGATACGATAGTTGAACATATTCCTTGTCCTCAAGGTGATCCCGATGCTCCTTTGCAGATGCAAGTTAGTAATTTAGATTACGATGAGTACGTGGGCCGCTTGGCTGTAGGCAGAATTTTAAATGGCAAGATAACCCCCTCTAAACCTGTAGCTTATGGAAAGAGTGCCGAGGAGTGCAAAACGGGCAAGATCGGCCAGGTTATGGGATATGTCGGTTTAGGCCGCAAGCCTATCGAAAGTGCCACCGTAGGCGACATCGTCTCCTTGACAGGGTTAGCAGGAGTGGCTTTAGGCGATACTGTCACTGAGTTCGATCCTGAATTGCGTCGTTTTTCGGCAGGTTTAGAGATCGAAGAACCTACTTTAGCTATGAACTTTATGGCCACTGATATCCCCGTTGCTGGGCGTGATGGCAAGTATGTCACCTCTAGACAGTTGCGCGATCGTCTCTTCCGTGAAGCTGAGCGCAATGTCGGATTGCGGGTTACGGCATGTGAAGGAACGACTGACTCTTTCGAAGTCTGTGGCAGGGGTGAGTTGCATCTTTCCATCTTGTTAGAGACCATGCGCCGTGAAGGTTATGAGCTTTCGGTGACAGCTCCGCGAGTTATCACTAAGACTATTGATGGAGTTTTGCATGAACCCATAGAGAATCTCACTTTAGATATTCCCGAAGAGAATTTGGGAGCCGTTATGGAAAAGGTCGGAGCTCGAAAAGGTGAGTTGATCAATATGACTGGCAGCGGTACTGGTCGAGTCCATTTGGAATTTTCTATTCCCGCTCGCGGTCTGGTAGGTTTCCGTTCAGATTTTCTCACTTTGACGCGCGGTTATGGAGTGATGAATTATCTCTTTGCTGGTTACGGGCCTTTCAGAGGCGAGATCGCTCGCAGAACTAGGGGATCTTTAGTTACTCAAGAGACTGGACCCGCGACCTCTTACGCTCTCTACAATTTGCAAGATCGCGGCACTTTCTTTATCTCTCCAGGAGAAGAGATCTACACGGGGCAGATTGTAGGTGAACATTGCCGTTTGAGTGATCTCGACGTTAATGCCTGTAAGAAGAAGCATGTCACTAATATGCGCTCTTCTACATCTGATGAGGCTGTGCGTTTAGATGAACCTCGTCACTTAACCTTGGAGCAGTGCTTAGAGTTTATCGCTGATGATGAATTGGTAGAGATCACTCCGCACTTCTTGCGCATGCGCAAGACCGTTTTAGATCCAGCTGCTAGAGCTAAATTGCGCAAGGATAAAGAGAAGCGTGAGGGTGTTTAAGCTGTATTTCTAAAATTCGCTTGTTTCTTTTGTATCTGAATAGTTAGCTCTTTTCGTTGTCATTTCAATTTTATTTTGTATTTGACCCTAAAGAGCTAACTGCTTTTTGTGTTTTCTTTATTTAGAGGTAAAGGTTATGGATAAAAATGAAGAGATGGAGTCAGTCCATTTATATAGCACTTTACCGCTCTTTGATGATGAAGTTTGTTCTGAATGTCTTCCTTATGAAGAGGATAATATCTCGATCACTTATGAAAAAAGAGGTGAAGATAGAGAGTTTGGGAGTGAACTGAGAAATCAAATTTACGGTCTGCACTGGCCAGGTAAGTTTAATTCTAAACTTAAAAGTCAAGCTCCCATAGATGCTTATTTGCGTTTTTGTCCTGAAAAAAGTTTTAATGAGGATGATAGCAAGAATATCTGTATTGAGGGTGACTCTCTGCTTACTTTGAAATTCTTAAAAAATGATTATGAGGAAAAGATCAAAGTTATTTATATAGATTTGTCTTATAAAATATTAGATAATTCCTGTAAAGACAAGAATAAGCGAATAGCTTATTGGTTGTCTGATGTGTATGAAAAATTGAATATAGCTAAAGATCTTTTGTCTAATAATGGTTTGATATTTTTAATAGTTGAGGGGAATGAGTTAGCGGATCTAATTCTGATTTGTTATGAAATTTTCGGTCGGGATAATCTCTTAGGTATCTTTCCGCGTTTGACTAATAGATCGAGTAAAACGGCCAAGGTTATATCTCAAAATAACGATTTTATAGTGGCTTTTTCTCGCAGTGAGGATTTTACGCTCAATCTTCCCATACGCAGTGATAAAGGTGGTGTCAAAACTCGTCCCATTTCCACTTTGGATTTTATAGATAATCGTTACAGTAACGATAAAGCGAGAAAGGATCTCATTGCTATTTTTGGCAAGAAGATCTTTGATAGCCCTAAACCAGTGAATTTGGTGCGCGATCTCCTTTGTTTAGCTTCTGACAGTGATAGTCTAATTTTAGATCTATCCTCAAAGAGTGGAGTTGTGGGACAAGCTGTTTTAGAATTAAATGCTCAGGACAATGGTCGAAGGAATTTTATTTTGGCAGATGTCGGAGACAATGTAGCAGAGCGAGTGCGGGCAATTGGTAAAAAGTTGCAAAAAGAGGACGATTTTAGTAATTTATGGATGGATTTGGGATTTAAATATTTTCACATCGTAGACACTTTCAAAGAAGTAGACAAGTGATTAAAGTTTTGCTAAATTGAAAGGGTTGAATTACAAGCAGAGGTTGAGGTTATGGCAATAGTAGAACGTGGTTTTAGGAGCAAGTTGCAGGGAAATATCGATCTCAATAGATCGTTTGCTATACATTTAGATATAGAAGGATCGAGTGTTTACGATTTCTCATGTTTTGGAGTAGATGCGAATAACAATCTTTCCGATGAACGTTACATGATCTTTTACAATCAACTCAATAGTCCCAAAAATGAACTCTCTATGCGTTTAATAAATAACGGCTGTGAGATCAATGCCAATCTATTGCAGTTGCCTGCCAGTGTGAATAAATTAGTTCTCACTGCCAGTATTGATGGAAATGGAGTAATGGGAGATATTCGCAAGCAAAATTTGCTGATCTCTCAAAATGGTGTAACTATCTTTGAGGCTCATTTTCCTGGAAAGATCTTCCAATTAGAAAAGAGTTTAATTGTAGCGGAAATATATAAACACAATGGAGAGTGGCGCATTAATTTTGTAGCTCAAGGGTTTGTTGGTGGTCTATCTGATCTTTTGAAACATTATGGAGGCGAAGAGGATACTTCTGTCTCCGCACCAGAGCCAGCTCCTGCACCTGCGCCAGTACCGATGCCAGTTAGTGCTCCAGCTCCAGCACCGAATCCAACACCAGCTCCAGCACCGTCTCCAGCCCCTGTTTCTGCTCCTAAGCCAAAAGTTGGAGATACAATTAAATTTGGAAAATTCGCAGTTGAAGAGGGTGGCAAACCTGAACCTATAGAGTGGCAGATCTTAGATATACAGAACAATAGAGCTCTGCTCTTGTCTCTTTACAGCTTGACTTCTATGCCTATAGTTCGCTCCAGTACTTACAAAGATGCCGCCGCCAGTGAAGTTAGTGGTTGGTTGAATGCTGAATTTATAGGGAAGTCATTTACGAGTGAAGAGGCTAAACGCATAGTTGTCTCTCGTTTGACTAATAAGCGTGTAGGTTTGAGCTTTGTTAAAGAAGATGAATTGCCAGACTTAAACACTAAAGTATTTTTGTTGAGTTTGGCTGAAGTTTTGCGCTATTTACCAGATGATGATGGCAAGATGGAAGGCAAGAGCAGCCAAAAGCGTGTTTGTAAAGCTACAGAGTTTGCTCGTTACAAAGGGGCTATACCTTGCGGAGGTTACGTCAACTGGTGGTTGCGTTCGTCTTGCGAGAGGAATGGAAGTGCCATCTGCGTCAGTTGTCGCGGCAATATCTGTTCGCGAACTTTGGCTTCTTCTGGTTGTGGAGTTCGGCCAGCCATGTGGATAGAATTGGATTGAGGTATAGAGATGGAGGTAGTGAGAGGGACGAGGGGTAAGCTCTCGGATTATTCTGTAAATAGCGATGTAAGTTTAGAGGTACTGTTATCTGCCAGAGGTTACCGCAAGTGTAAATTTTTATGTTTGGGTATAGATAAAAATAAGCAGATTAAGGATCAGGAACACGTCTTTATTGGAAAATTGGACTCATTTCCTGTCTCTAGCCAAGATCGCGGTCTGCGAGATAATACGGGATTATTCAAACTCTCTCTCAACTCTTTTCAACATATCGATAAATTTGTTTTTATCTTGCATGTAGAAGATTTTGACTATGATAATGGTCTTTCCCATTATGGTTTCAAGATTCTGCAACGTGACAATATTTTAGTCAGTGGTAATTTTTTACTGAACTCTCCCTCTACAGAGAAGACTTTAGTTGTTTTAGAGATATATAAAAAGGACGTATGGCGTTTAAATTTTGTCGCTCAAGGATACAGTGAGGGCTTAGGTCCCTTCTTGAGGGGGTATACTTGTGATGAAACGACTCGGCGTTATATTGAATCCTCCGTGCAAGCGGTTAGGGCGGGGATAAATACACTTCCCAAACCACGAACTGCGATCAATACTCAAGTTCCAACAGCTAGTAATAAAAATGCGCCAGTCTCTTCCTCGATACCAGTAATCGATGAGCAGGTACAGATAACTTGTGAACCTTTCGTCTGTGAAGTAGTCGATGCTCCTACGCGCATATTGGATCAAGAAGATATGGTAATTGCGGTGGATGAATACGGTATGACTCTGCCCGAACCCATCTCTAATAGCAACATTAATATCGTGCAGAGGGGTTTTAAAACTAATTTAGCTACTCTGTTAGATATATACAATTCCTTTAGCGTAGAGATGAATATTGAGGGAGGCCAGTGTTCGTATAAGTGTTATGTTCTCGATTACAATGGCCAAATTTACGCTGGAAATTATGTCGTCAGTGAACAATGCCCCTCAACACCTAAGCAGGAGATTGAGGGGCAGATCATGCCCGAATTATCTTTTTTTAGTCTCAACTTGATGAGGTTACCCCAAGAAATTCATAAATTGCTATTTATTTTAGAAGATCTCAACATATCTTCATACAATTTGAGTAAATACACCGTAATCGTCTCCCAATCTGGTAAACCTGTGGCCGCTTGTGAGTCCAATGTTAATAATCTTCCTACTGGGAGGGCTATCACTGGTTTAGAGATATATCGAGAGGGGGAAAATTGGCAGATCTACTGGCCTAATTGACCTTTTCAAACTCCTCACCAGGTACGGAACAGAGTGGGCAAACAAAACCTTCTGGCAATTCTTCGCCCTCGTACTCATAACCGCAGACGGGGCAGCGCCAGATGGTCTTTTCTGAGCTTTTCGCTGCTGGTTTAGGGGCCTCTTCGGTGGAGACAGTAACCTTTTCAAAATCGGAAGCTGGATGTTTACACCAGGGGCAGATGAAGTCTGCAGGCAGTTCTTCGCCTACGTACTCATAACCGCAGATTCTGCAACGCCAGATAGTCTTGCCCGTTGGGGTTGTGCCAACTTTTTTAGGCTTAATGTGACCTTGATAGTAGTCGTAAGTAGCTGAAGCGACCTCGCTCAAAACCTTCATATCGCTAACCTTGCCGATGAAGAGGGTGTGAGTTCCCAGATCGATCTTTTGCACCACTTCAGCGGAGATATAAGCGTTAGTCCCTTTGGTTATGTAGAGATCGCCGTTGTCAGAGCGTTGGCAGTCGTTGAAGTTGGCAAATTTATTGACAGAGCGTCCCGATTGGAAACCGAAGTGTTTAAATAGCTCGAAGTCGGCCTCTTGACTTATAATGGAGGCTGTAAATTGACCAGTTTCCATAATGAGATCATGGGTAAAATTGGTCTTGTTGATAGTGACTGAAATTTGATTTGGTTCGGAGGTAACTTGAGCGACTGTGTTTGTAATACAGCCATTATCTAGATCTTCCTTATGGGTGGTAATCACAAAAAGGCCATAGGAGATCTTGTACATCGCTTTTTTATCCATGAAAAACCTCACATGTTTTGAATTTTGAAAGTTTGAGAGCAAGCTCAGTAGTTTACAACTTTAGTCTTTTATTTCTCCTGTATAGCAGTTTTGACTTTTTGGGAAGCCGACCTCTCGAAGAGCGGGAGGCTCACAAAAAGGTCAGAACTGCCAAACACAGCGTATCAGTAAGTTCTATTGTTGATCTGCAGGGGCCTCTTTTGCGGGCCACTCCAGAGGCATCTTGATCGTGAAGGCGGAACCGCGGTCAGGCTCGGAGGCTAACTCTAAACGGCAGAAAATCATAGCTGAGAAGTGGCGAACTAAAGCCAGACCTAAACCTGTACCTCCATAACTGCGCGTTATGGTGTTGTCCGCTTGAGTAAACTCTTCAAATATGCGCTGACACTGTTCTTGCTTCATGCCTATACCATTATCTTGAACGCTAAAGACTAGTACCTTGCCACCTTTGAACTCATGGGGTACTATGATCTGACTGTCGTTCTTTAGGTAAGGTACTCTGTAGGAATTTTTATTAGCATCTTCAGCATCGATCAGATCTAAGACAAGATTTATATGGCCATTTTTAGTAAACTTCATAGCATTGCTGAGGAGGTTTATCAATATCTGTCTGATCTTAGCGCGATCGGTATTTAAGGTAAGATTATTTTTTAGAGCAGATATTTCGAATTGGTTGTTGTTGGTGATAGTCAAGGAATTGACGGAGGCTTTTACCTCTAAGAGGAGATCTTCTAAAGAAAAATTCTCAACGAATAGTTCGACCTTTTTCGCTTCCAATTTAGAGATATTGAGAATATCATTAATTATTCCCAAGAGGTTGACTCCAGCAATGTGGATATTTTGAGCGTCTTCTAAGCTATCTTGATCTTCGCGCCCTTTAGCTTCATCCATGAGCATCTCACTGTAGCCTATGATGGCGTTTAAGGGAGTGCGCAATTCGTGGCTCATATTAGCTAAGAAACGGCTCTTCGTTTGGCTAGCCTCTACAGCTTGATCTCTAGCCTTCTTTAGATCGGCAATACTATTTTCGATCTGTTCAGCCATGACATTAAAGGCTGAAGATAGTTGACCAATCTCATCGTGGCGTATAATATCGACTTGTGTGTGTTTACCTTTGGCTATACGTTGAGCCGC
>JAFSXH010000239.1 GCA_017444165.1 bacterium
ACAACCGCACCTTATTCGCAGGATTAGCAATATCTAAAAATGGCGAACTCTGCCGAGAGTGGATGAATCAATATCCAGTTATATTTCTATCCTTCAAGGGAATTGAAGGACAGAATTTTTCTCACGCTTTAGAAAAATTCGCTCTGCTAATTAGACAACTCTGTTCTGAATATACGTATCTTTTTGAAGATTCAAAGATTAATGAAGAACTCAAAGAGGACTTACTCATATTAAAAAGTTCCCAAGCGACTATCTCTAGATTAGAAAACTCCTTGCTCACGATCTGTAAAGCTCTAGCAAATTATTGGCATAAACCTGCAATTCTTCTTATTGATGAATATGATGTACCTGTCAATTGTGCGCAAAAGAATGGTTACTGTAGAGAGATGCTCGACTTTATGCGCAACGTTTTGGGAGCAGTTCTCAAAACCAATATATCATTAAAATTCGCCATACTCACAGGCTGTCTGCGCATTGCTAAAGAGAGCATTTTCACTGGTTTAAACAACTTTATGTGTTATTCAGTATCTGATGTTGAGTATTGCGATAAATTTGGTTTTACAGAGTCAGAAGTTGATTCTCTGCTTGAGAAGTCTGAATTGACAAACAAAAAAGAAGAGATAAAAGAGTGGTACGATGGTTACAGATTTGGAGAAGGCACAGAGATCTATTGCCCCTGGGATATTCTCGTTCACATTACTAAATTACAAAAGAACCCCAACGCACTTCCACAAACTTATTGGAATAACACCAGTGAAAATACTATTGTACGAACTTTGATAGATAATTTTCATGACGCGAACTCACGCCGTAAAATTGAGGATCTCATCTCTGGTAAAGCCATAGAAGAAGATGTGATTGAAGATCTAACTTACGATGAAATTTTTCATAGCGAGAAAAATATTTGGAATATACTCTACTTGACTGGCTATTTAACTAAAGCACCTGAACAGCCAAAAAGTGATCGTATAGCCCTAGTTATTCCTAATAAGGAAATAAGCAAGATATTCACCAACACAGTATCTCAATGGTTTAATGAATCTCTAAAAAGGCAAGAATTAACCCATTTAGTTGAATCATTGTGGAGTGGAGACGTAGCCAACATACAAAATAACCTAACACGCACTCTTTACAACACTATTAGTTATTACGACAACAATGAAAGCTATTATCACGGCTTTATGACAGGATTATTGAGTGGAGCAGGCTTACCTGTATCTTCTAATAAAGAGGGTGGCCTCGGGCGGCCAGATATAATTATTGAAGATGGCTATCACAGACGCGCCCTCATAATTGAATTAAAATACGCACCCAAGTATACAGATCTGGAAACAAAAGCTGAAGAGGGCTTAAAACAGATTGAGGAAAAAAACTACGTGGCAGGGCTACAACCACAGATAAAAAACGTGTTGGGGTATGCCATTGCTTTCTGGAAGAAAGAAAGTCTCGTGAGAGTAGTAAAGATCAATACACAATCAGAGGCAAAAAAGAATGAAAGTTTTAATGATTAACGGTTCCCCTCACCCTAATGGCAACACTGCCATAGCTTTAGAAGAGATGAAAAAAGTCTTCGAAGCCGCTCCCCTCTTTGCAGATTGCGATGAGATAGTGGTTGGCACACCATTTGACAAAACTATGAAGGTTGGAGCCTCTGTAGTAGTTGCCAGACGCGGCGGCCTCTCAGCCACATTTGATGAGATCAACAAGTATTTCACTATCTGCGGTATGCCCGTCGCCTCCAGCCAATACTGGAACAGCGTACACGGCAGAGAGCCTGGCGAAGCTAACCAAGACGCTGAAAGTCTCCAGACTATGCGCACCCTGGCCAGAAACATGACCTTCTTAATGAAGAGTATCGCCCTGGGAAAAGAAAAGTTCGGTCTTCCAGAAAAGGAAGAGTGGGTGGCGACACACTTCATCCGCTAACAAAGCAAATTTGCGTCGTACCCTGTGCGTTATAAGCCTGGTACGTTGTGTCTGCGACTGTGCGTTGTAAGCTCCGTGTGTTGGTGTAGGGCAGTGTAACATTCTTAATGATAAAAAACGTTGTAAAATATTCCATAGCCTTTTGGAAAAAAAGAAAGTTGCGTAAAAACCTAACAGAGTATACAAACACAACACAGCCAGAACGAAGCCCTGCCCCCAAACTGCACAACCATGTGATTTAAAATTCAAAACCATTATCTGTTGTAGTTGTCTTAAAATATCATTCCAATGCTTACCATACTTTGATCGGAGTGTTTCAAAAGCTAGCATAACAGATATGCTCAACTTGATTTTACAATCTGCCAACTTATTTTACGACAATTCAAGTTATACTTGTTATCAGGTAGCCACAGATAATCGATAGTAGGAGATAACCATTCTAGTTAAGAACAGCGCGGCGATTTTTTGCCTTTTGAGATTAGCATGACTAGAAGATTTAGATTAAAATCCAGGTATAAGAGATACCTGATCGTTGGACTGTTTCTGTTGCTCTTTGGTTTGTCTATCTGGCTATTGATGTTCGCCTTTAGCTCTGCGCACAAAGACTCTCCCTTTGCCGCATTTTTGCCAAAATCTACACCTTTTGCCATTGAAGGTACTCCACTGGAGATCAAACTATTCTTGCGCAAGCGTTGTGGTATTGCCCCTAATTTTATTAACTCTATCGATCCAGAAAGAGATCCCAACGCCCGCGTACTTGTGGCATCATTAGCTTACAGTCAAAAAGAGTCGCCCCTCTGTCAAGCCCATCTTCTAGAGATAGCCAATTCCGTAGAGGAGCTTTGGCAAAAGAACAAGAGCTATCCTCAATCTTTAGACTCGGTGACACCTTGCCCTCTGGGTGGACAGCTAGCTTACCAAAATGATAAAGAGACATTCACCCTAGTATGCAAAGGCCAAAATCATTATAGCCTTTATAATTCGCGTTCAGGATTAAAAAATTTATCTCCAAAAATTAACAGTAAAAATCTGCAAGATCGACCCAGCAAAGATCAAAACATTATAGAAAAAGAGCGTCTAGCAGAATTAAACACTCATCCTCGAACGGCCAAAATAATTGCTGACAGTAGCATGGATAAAATTGTAGGAGAGAATACCGATCCCTATCGTTCAACCATCAACGCAGACAGCGAGTTGGCGCAAAGGGTCGATAATAAAAATCTGCCCCTGCCCTCTTCTACTCTCCCCCATAGATTTGAGTTAAAAGATCCTTTCATCATTGTCGTAGCCAACGTCCAAGAAAATTTAGAGAATTTCTTTACCTTGAAAGCTCATCCCCAACTGCAAATCTGGTCCCCTACCCCTGAGTTAGCTAAAAATATTCTTGAAGAAGAGACTGCAGATCTTATTGATTTTAAACCTCTCCAAGACACAGATCTGCAGATGAGACTAGACTCCTCATTAGCCCACGAGGCCATACCCTGTACAAAGTTTCTCAATCTGCCTCCTGGCACTCTGTTGACTTTGAGCAAAGACCAGCATCATTACGAAGGCGAACTCACTTTGCCCCCTGGCAGTGAGCAACTCTACGAAAAGTTTCTCGACTCTTCTGCCAATGCCCAAGAGTTGCTGGATGGATCTTACTCCAGTACCGCCATATTCTGTTTTACTGAAGCCTTCCAAGATCTCTGCGCTTATCCCATTGGCGGAAAATTGCCCGACGTTTGGACCATAAGTTTTGATTCTTCTAAATGTCTCAATTTAGAGCAAATCCGCTTCCAATTTAACAAAGTCTTAGCAGGTCGCGCCTCTGTCGATATGTGCGCCCAATTTGCAAATGAAAAAGAACTCGAAGATTGGTTAAAAAAATCTCCCTGGTACACTCCTGAAGAAAACACATATGCCCAGATTAGGGGCGAAGGGAAGAACCTTTTCATCAGTGCAGGCCAGCTTCCTAAACTAGAAGAGAAGATCAAAGTGACAAATAACTCTCTGCCCTGTGTAGCTTGTGGTTACTTTACACTCAAAGAGGATTCTGCAAATAAGCTCTACCGCTTCGCTTTAGGTGTGCCTAAAAACGAAGAAGCCAGAGAAGAAAAGATTCTCTGGCTCAGTGTAGATATTCCTGATTAATCAGCTTAATCTATATAATCAGGCATGCTGAAGTTGCTTACAGATTTAGCGGATAAGAGAATATCGAGGACGCGCGGGCGCATGTAAGAAGAGAGGCGGAAACTATCTACTAAGAGATCGGTGAGATCGTCCAAATTGTAGGATGCGATCCTGTCTGCTTCAGCGGACTGTTCTTCACCAGCACGAACCATACCAGCAGGATAGACTTCGTCACTTATCTCACCTTCACTATTTTGTCTGCCCATAACTACGTTGTAAATGTCGCCCAAGGAATCGTAGAGCATACGATTTTCAGCACTGAGGTGCAGAGGGATGGCAAAACGGGTACTCATGAAGGGAACCCAACCGTTATGATCGACAGAAAAGATCTTACAAGTACCTAAATCGACATCATCACCAGTCTTCTGTTTGCCAGAACATCTCAAGAGCAAAGGTACAGCGTTGCGACGCAAACCTTCGTGAGCGGGAGGAGCGATCATCGAGGCCAACTTCAAGAAGAGAGGCTCAATGCCAGGATCGATCTTGTACCAGGTGGCCGTCTCAAAAACTTCGGCATTGCGAAGAACGACATTAACCTTCTTCTCTTTTTCGTAATCGTAGAGATAATTCCAAAATTCTCCCAAAATATGAGAACCGTAATCTTTACTGCTGATGGGCAAATTCTTGGCTTTGAAAAATGCTCCCCAAGCGGCAAGCAACCTCTTGCGATAATCCATATCCATACCACTGTCTATAACTACGTAGCGATAACTGGCATCTTGAGAGGATTCATTGTTGAGACAACTGTTGAGCTTACTGATATATTGGCTCAAAACTTTGATCTTGGGCAACTCCGCACGAAGATTAGCCATAGCGGGAACAGCCTGCAGACGCTCCTTCTTCTCCTGAATGGGAGTATCTAACCAAGAACTGATCTTCTTAACTAAGATAGATGCAGCCTCGCGCTCAGCTTCGTTCAAAACATCCATGCGCTCCCAGTTGCCAGCCTCGATAAAAGGTTCGAAAGACAAAGCAGAAGAGAGAGTAAGTCTAGCCATAGAGCTGGAGATAGCCTCACCTACAGTTGCATCGTTGAGCAAATTACCCAAAACATAGATCCCCGCTTCGTAAGTTTCCGAAGTAGTGGTAAACATAACGTCACTGAGCAACTTACAAGCTAAGATCCTAGCTTCGTAACCATCACTGCGTACGACCATGAAGAGACTCTCCTGGATGAGCGAACGCAACACCTCAGGAGCCCAAACTATGCGATAATCGTAGAGACTGTTACCTTTATCCATGCAGATGGCATATAAGATCATCATAGCGGCGATATTGCGCAGAGAAGGCATTGTTAAAGCCTTGGCTACATCCTCAGTAATACCGATGGAACCGCGCAAATTCTGCTCTTCTTTGCCAATAATGGAGACCAATTTAGAGAGAGCCTCCGATTCAAAGACCTCGATGAGAGAATTTCTGAAATTAGTATCTTGCAAAACCTTGCGCAACTCTTGCAAAATTTCAGGATTATCTTTGAGCGACAACCTGACGACCTTCTCCTGTACAACAGCCTTGACACCTTCAAGACAACCATTGAGGCGAACCGCTTCAGGAGCATCAACACCAGTCACACCAGAGAGATTTTCACCGCTCTCCTCGCTTATACAGACCGAAACATTATCTAATTTTGGGAACTCTAAAGTCTCTTCCGCGAAGGTGTAATCGCTGTCTAAGGAATCGATAATACCCACGTTGTTCACGCGACTGATATAACGATACTTGCGCTCACCCTTATCATTTTTGTAAACAGTGATAATGTTAGTCTTGTTGAGCAGACTCTCAGCCTTACCCTTGACCAAACGCCCCAAAACTTTGTGATCGAAACGATAGGCCTTACTGCCATCAATAAAACCGTAACTGCCGACGATAGAACTAGGATCACTACTGACGAACTTATAATCGACTACCGACCAGCGGCGCGAACCATCTTCGGCTATGAAAGAGGCAAAGACAGGAATCTTCCTCTGCAACAATAGAGAGAGATCTTCTGAATTGACGTGGCCCACATAAGGCAACTCTATGATCAAGTAACCTGAGAATTCGAAGCCCTCTTCCAAAATAGCCCGGACACTCTCCTCATCCTTGACAAAGAAGTAACGATCTTCCTCTTTATCTTTAGAGTGACACCTAATTATCGCTCCCTTGTCGTTTAATTTCAGCAAAAGATTCAAACCATTCAGAGCTTCTTCATCATTGTAAGCACTGATGTTGAAACAGAGGAGATCTACCCCAAAGGCCCGCCCTACAGCTACCAAGGAATACATCGAACCAGAACAATTCTTAGCAAAAGGATTGATATAACTCTCTCGGATAACGTTAGCCTCTATATCGGCAAAAACACAGAGCGAAGCAAGTGTATTTTCGTTAATCCTTCGGCCATATTGGGCTAATAACTCACCCAAAACTTTACCAGGACTGAGAGAGTGAATATTCTCTTCTGGTATAACATCAATGATCTTCTTGACTAAATTCAATGTACGCACATTGCCGCTATCTTCAGCAAAGTCTTGCAAGATCGTATTGAAAGTACGCCCACTGACCGTACTTTTTAAGAAATTCCAACCATTCTTTATATTTTCACTCTCATAAGAAGGCTCTTGACCTTCAATAAAAGCCTTAACCACTGCACAGGCATCGTTACTGCACTTGACAATATACTTGTTTTTCAGTGATTCTTGCAAGATCGGTATTGTTATCTTGCCGAGGAATATGTCAACTAAGATACACATGGCCGCCAAACTGTTCAAATTGATACGGCGGCCACTGTGAGAGAGAGCCTCGCGCAAGAAGAGAACAGATTGACTCAAGAAAGACTCATCGGAAGTAAAGTTCTTGCCGATATACTTGATAACTTCATTGACCTCTGGCTGATCACAGTGTCTGGAGAGACCGTTCAAACTGCGCCTGACATTGCGCCTCTGGTGCAGGATAGCTTTCAAGAATGCCACCATCTGAGAGAGAGGAGGGACTTTCAGATTAGCATCATTGGTATCTTGATTGATCTCTGCAAAGCCAGTAAACTGGGCCTTGCCGACCGTCTCAATATTGTAAGAAACCTTATTTATTCCGAAGAGAGCTTCAATTTCTAAACCGTGACGATCATTGGGGAATTTGCGCCTTACGCTCTTTTGCACAGTAAAAGAATCGGTAAAATTAACCGATTCAGACTCAGACAAAAAGTATATAGTGAAATTTCTCCCAAACTTGACAAC
>JAFSXH010000020.1 GCA_017444165.1 bacterium
AGAACTCAAAAGACACCTTAGGAGGTGTATCTCCGAAAAAATCTCTCAACTCCTCTATAGTGAAACCCTTAAACAAAATAAACACCTCTAAAAAAGAAGCGACCATCTCTTAAGAACCGCATAACCGACTCTAAAAAAGATCGCCGCTACAGTACCAAGTTGAAACCCTTAAAGTTTATCTCACAATAATTCGAGCTAAATCTTAAGCGTAGAACTCTCTGTTTTTCTCAATAAACTCTTCCTTACCAGCAGGGAGATCCGTATCTGGATAAATAGCCTCAGAAGGGCATCCACTCTCACAGGCTCCACAATCGATGCACTCATCTGGATTTACATAGTGCTGAGTATCACCAGGATGAATAGCCTCAACAGGGCAAGTTTCGGCACAAGTGCCACACATAACGCATTTATCAGTAATTACACGAGGCATAAATAACAGCTCCTCTTTGTTTTTAGGATTTGGACACTTCCCTCAGAAAGCCGAAGGATTCTCAGTTCGGTTTTCAGCTAAAAGCCTACCACTTTCCCTAAGCATAGATTCCCGTGTGCCCCTCGGTATATTATTTTGTAAACTGATGAGTTACCCTAATACGTCCCCAACAGAAATACGCCTGCCAGTCATAAAAGACTTTCCGTCCATCCAACCCTTACCTGCAGGCTTGACGTATTGCAAGAGAACAGCCCCTCCACCAGCGGCCACAACAGGACCTCGCCCCTTCAAAAGGGCAAGAACTTGCCCTGGGCGAGTCTGTAACAACTCTTCGCCAAAACCTTCTGCAACTTCCGCTTTGCCAATTTTCAAAACTTGATCTCGAAGCGAAGTAGTGGCTTCTGGTTCACTGTACAAAGCTCTAACAAAATTGACGATCTCTAAGGCTGATTTAGACCAATCGATAACTAAATCTTCACCTTTTAAAGGTTTTGTGTAATTGGCCTCACCTATTTGAGGAACGGGTTTAATTTCTCCACGTTCTAAACCAAGAACCGTTTCCAACAAAACTTCCGCTCCGATATGGGAGAGGCACTCCAAAAGCTCACTGCCACTCTCTCCTGATTTTATCTCAACCTCACGCTGAAGCAAAATATCACCAGTATCGTATCCCTCACCCATGAGGAAAGTGGTTATACCTGTCACCTTATCTCCTGCCATAATAGCTGCAGGCACAGGAATAGCCCCTCGATGGCGCGGCAAAAGTGAAGGATGCAAATTGACACACCCCAAACGAGGAAGATTCAAAATACTAGGCGGAATCAGTTTGGCATAAGCGGCTACCAGAATAATATCAGGATTAAGATCTTGCAATATCGACAAAAACTCAGGATCGCGCACCTTCAGAGGCTGGTAAACAGGTAAACCTAACTCCTCAGCTTTCAACTTAACAGGAGGAGGTGTCAACTTGCATCCTCGCCCTTTGGGTCTATCCGGCTGAGTTACTACCGCTACCACTTGAAAATTCTGGTGCAAAATTTCTAAAGAAGGAACGGCAAATTGGGGAGTTCCCATGTAGACGACACGCATCAAACTTCTGGCTCCTCCTGAGTTTCCAGTTCCTCTTGCTCCTCTGCCTCCTCTTCATCTTCAGAAGTCCTTTCACGGACATTCTCGGCTATATCAACATAAACACGCCCATCTAAATGATCGCACTCATGCTGGACACAGCGAGCAAAGAGATCATCACCCTCATAGGAAACCTTTTCGCCAAACTCATTGAAACCACTCACTCTTACTCTTTTGCAACGCCAGACTTCGCCGATCAACCCTGGAAAAGAGAGACAGCCCTCCGTATCCAAAACTTCTTCATCACTGAGGTAAGTAACTTTGGGATTGACGAGCTTAATCGGCCCCTTACCTACATCCATAACGATGACCCGCAGAGGGATACCAACCTGAGGAGCAGCTAAACCTACTCCCGGGGCGTCGTACATAGTCTCCAACATATCGTCCAAAAGGCTCTGGATCCTCTTATTGACAGCAGATACAGGACGGCATTTACGGCGCAAAATGGGATTGCCATCAGTAACAATCTTCAATATAGCCATAACATTTACTTCTCTTCTACTGGCGCAGAAGTCTCCCCCTTCACCTCTGATTTAGAAGCTCCAGCAGCTTTGGCCGCCTTAGCCTTAGCCTCAGCCTCTTTATCAACTTGAGGCTTGTGGGTCACGACTACCTCTAAAGTAATCGGAGTGTGATTGTCATTCCTGAAGAAGTCCTCGAATTCAACAGTTTTACTCTGACCGGCCGTCATCTTGCCTATATCTTTACTCCAGGTATACATGACCGTGCCATCAAATAAAACAGCATTAATATCTACTTTCACATCTTCCACGTCACTGGCACTAGAATTGGAGAAAGTTGCACTAGAGACACGAACCTCTGCAGGGAAATCTATTCCCGCCTCATTCCTAAACCAATTAACACTATTCACTAAAACAGGAGAACCAGTCTGTTCCTTGGGGGTGAAAGAGGAACCATCAGCTGTAGAAAACTTAGTTTCGACCATGCCACCCTTATTGGCTTTCTGTTTGAAATGGGTAGCATTTTGATCACCCTGAGTCTCAGTTACTCCTTGATTATCCTTCTTATCTTCCTTACCACTCCGTACACTTTGGGAAGAACTCGCTTTAGAAGCAGGATAATTGGCGGCAACAGCACTCTTACTAACTGGTATACCGAGATCGATAGTTTCCAAAGCCTCAGAAACCCTATAACTGAGTTTAAAAGCTAAAGCAAAAGTCTCAACATTTACATAGACACGATCATTCTTTACCGTCAAAGGGACACAAGAATCGACATCGTTGAGCATAAGTTTATAAACTCCGCCCCTTATCCTAGGGCCACTGCCTTTGCGTTGATAGACTAAAATATTAGCCCCATCCACTCTCCAAGAGTACCCTAAAGAATCTAAGAGGGTATCGAGAGGAGCACTTACAGAGGTCCCCGTAACTACTGCTTCCGTAAAGGGACGGTTGCGTACATAAAACTGATAATCAGCCGCACTGACAGCTACAGCTGAACTAAAGAGTAAAGTCGCTACACAGAGACTAGAAAAGAATTTATTCATGAATACTCCTCTCAACTAAAGAAAAAGCTACTTGACAAACTTCAGTTCTATAGGAGTTCCTACAAAACCGAAAGTTTCCCGCAATTGGTTCTCTAAATAACGCTTGTAAGAAAAATGGACTAAATCTGGCGAATTGCACTTAAAGGTAAAGCGCGGTGGAGGTGTAGGTCTTTGGCTAACGTACTTGATCTTCAAACGCTCTCCCTTGTAACTTGGCGGTGGCCGCAGAGCAACAGCCTCTTTGATAATCTGATTGAGAAGAGGCGTAGGCACACGGCGGCGAGACTCATCATAAGCCTCAAGGGCAGCCCCCAAAATATCCTCGCTACCCAATCCAGTCAAAGCTGAAGCAAATATAACTGGTGAATAGGCCAAAAATTCTAAATCCTTGCCTAATTTCTTTACGAAACGCTGCTGCCAATCAGCAATCTTCTGCGCTCCGCCCTCACTCTCACCGACACCAGCCAACTCACGCACTAGATCCCATTTATTGACGACTATGACTGATGGCTTGCCAGCTTCGCTAATATCGCCAGCTACACGTTTATCTTGAGCGACGATCCCATCTTGAGCATCGATAACGAGAACAGCCACATCGCAACGCTCCAAAGATTGGGAGGCTCTCAAGCTAGAATAGTACTCAATATCTTCATTGACCCTAGCTTGACGGCGCAGACCAGCCGTATCTACCAACCGTATAGCCCGCCCAGAATACTCGATAGCAACATCTACAGAATCGCGAGTAGTGCCCGCAGCATCGTGAACGATACTCCTCTCCTGACCGATAAGGCGATTCAAAGTTGAAGACTTACCCACATTGGGACGGCCAACTAGAGCGATAGAGATCTCCTCTTCCTCAGTTCCTTTGACCTCTTGGGGCAATTTAGAGATAATCTCATCTAAAAGATCGCCAGTAGAGAGTCCGTGGATAGCTGAAATAGGATAAGGATCACCCATACCCAAGGCATAAAACTCCACAGCATTAGCCTCAACTTCTAAAGTTTCAGCTTTATTGGCCACTAAAATGACGGGCTTCTTATAGCGGCGCAATATATTGGCCACATCCTCGTCCAGAGGATGGACACCTACACGAATATCGACCACGAAAAGAACGAGATCAGCCTCTTCTACGGCAAACTCTGCCTGTTTGTAAATGTCGCGGCGCAGAATGTCAGGATCATTAGGATCGATACCACCCGTATCACAGACGGTGAAGACCCGACCACTCCACTCACAGATCCCGTATATGCGATCTCTGGTAATGCCAGGAGTATCCTCGACTATAGCCCTTCTGCCACCGACCAAACGATTGAAAAGAGAGGATTTTCCTACATTGGGCCTACCCACTATAGCCACAATAGCATTGCTGTTTAGACGCGGCTTAGCTTCATAACTCATAACTTAACCATCTATTCCTAAATTTTGTAAATCGGCAATAGTTCCCATAATCTTACTTATAGCCATTTTCAAATCTTTAGGCTTCACATCCTCCACCTTAGGGAAACTAAAGGATTCTCCAAAA
>JAFSXH010000240.1 GCA_017444165.1 bacterium
CATGTTGTGGCAAAAAATAGGGAAATGTCTAGTGTTATAGAAGACAGGGCGGTCTTGGTAGAGATTTTTAGTGATGCGTGAGTAAGAGAGGGTCGTTAATGCCAGTTTTTGATTATACTGCTGTAGATTCGAGGGGACGTAGTGTCAACGGTACGATTGAAGCTCCAGATCAACAGTCCGTTGTACGTGACCTGCGCAATATTCGTTATTCTGTCACCTCCATTCGTGAGCGCTCTGATCCTTTAAAATTTATTAAAACTTTCGGACAGCGTTTTGAGAGAGTTGATCTATACGCTTTAGCTATTTTTACTAGACAGTTTGCAGTGCTTTTCAATTCTGGTATTTCTGCAGTGCGCAGTTTAGATGGTCTTAGTCGTCAAACTTTAAATGGCCCTTTGAGCAGAGCTGTACAATCTGTCCATGAGGATATTCGTATGGGTTATACTCTAGCTAAGTCTATGGGTAAACATCCGGCTGTCTTTGATAATCTTTACGTTGCTATGGTGAGAGCAGGTGAGATGTCGGGTGCTATGGGAGAGATTATGGATCGTCTGGCAACTCTCTTAGAACGCGAGGTTCGCTTGCGCTCTAAAGTTACAGCGGCTACTACTTATCCCATTGTAGTTTTTGGTGCTTGCTGTTTAGTTACCTACATTTTGGTTCAGTACATCTTTCCTACTTTTGTGGCCCTTTTTGAAGGCTTGGATGTTCAGTTGCCTTGGCCTACGCGCACTCTGATCTTCGTCACTAATACTCTGCGCAATCCAGTGGTTATTGTCTGTACGCTTGCGGCTTTGGCTTTCTTCGGTTACTTCTTTTACCAGTATATTAATACTGACAAAGGTAGGAAGGCTTTTGATAATTTTACTATCCAGTTGCCGTTGATCGGTGATATTATTAAGAAGGTAGCTCTTTCGCGTTTTTGCAGAACTTTGGGGACTTTGTTGGCTAGCGGTGTACCTGTGATTCACGCTCTGGAAATTGTCAGTCGAGCTGTGGGTAATGAGGTTATCGGCGACATTCTCATGAAAGTTCAAAAAGAACTGAAAGAAGGAACGCGTCTCTCCGAGCCCATGAAAGAGAGTGCTATCTTCCCGCCTATGGTTACGCAGATGGTGGCTGTCGGTGAAGAGACTGGTAACTTGCCCACGCTTTTAGATAAGTTGGCTGATTTTTATGACGTAGAGGTTGAACACACTTTGGAGGCCCTCACTTCTATGTTGGAGCCTTTGATGATCTTCTTCATGGGTGGTGTGGTAGGATTTGTACTTTTGGCAGTATTTATGCCCGTTTATTCGTTAGTGGATAAGATGTAAAAATTTTATATCAATATCAGGCCGCCCGCAGTTTGTTTGGGGGCGGTCTTAATTTTAAAGAATTTGAGGAATAAGAAAAATTGTTAGCTGAAGAAATAAAAAAAAGGCGCACGTTTGCCATAATTTCTCACCCCGATGCTGGTAAGACAACTTTGACTGAAAAGTTATTACTCTACGGCGGAGCGGTAAATTTAGCGGGTGCGGTGCGGGCTAAAAGGAGTGAAAATAGTGCTGCCTCTGACTTTATGGAGATAGAGAAACAGCGCGGAATTTCGGTCAGCTCTACAGTTTTGAGCTTTGAGTATAATGATCATCTCTTAAATCTTTTGGATACCCCCGGTCACCAGGACTTTAGTGAGGATACTTACCGCACACTTTTGGCTGTCGATAGTGTGATCATGGTCTTAGATGCCGCTAAGGGCATAGAGGCTCAAACACTCAAGCTATTCGATGTTTGTAAACGTCGCCATATTCCTCTGGTAACTTTTATAAACAAGATGGATCGTCCCAGTTTAGAGCCTCTGGAACTCATGGATGAGATAGAGCGCGTTTTGGGAGTGCGCACTGTGCCTATAAATTGGCCCTTGGGTAATGGCGACTATTTCCGCGGGGTCTTTGAAATTGCGACTAAGCAATTGCACATCTTCGAACGCAAGGCTCACGGTTCGCGCAAAGCGGAGGTTAAACTCGTTGAACCAAACTCTGAAGAAGTGGCCTCTATGGTTCCGAGCCATATCTTTGAAACTTTCAATGAAGAGATTGAACTTTTGCAAATAGCTGATGAGTTTGATCGCGAGGCTTTTAATCGAGGGGAGATTACGCCAGTATTCTTTGGCAGTGCTTTGACTAATTTCGGTGTGCAGTTATTTTTAGATAAGTTTATCGATATGGTTCCCGCCCCTGGTGTACGCAACAGCAACAGAGGGCCTATCGAACCTACTGAACCTAGTTTTTCAGGTTTCGTCTTTAAGATTCAGGCTGATATGAATCCCAAGCACCGTGACAGAGTAGCCTTTTTGCGCGTCTGTACGGGCAAATTTGAGCGCGGCATGAAGGTTCACTGTGTGCGCACGGGTGAGCAGATCCGCTTAGCTTATCCTCAGCGGCTCTTCGCCCAAGAGCGCGAAACGGTGGATGAGGCTTTCCCTGGTGATGTTGTCGGTCTGGTTAATTCTGGTGAGTTAGTTTTAGGAGACACCTTAGTAGAGGGGGAGGATGTCCAGTACGATCCTATTCCTCTCTTCCCGCCCGAACATTTCTGTCGAGTCTTGGTGGATGATGCTTCTAAACGCAAACAATTTAGTAAAGCTCTGGAACTTTTAAAGCGTGAAGGGGCCATACAGATATTTTGGCCTCACGATGAAGGCGTGCGTATGCCCATCATGGGAGCTGTTGGTAAGTTGCAGTTTGAGGTCGTTGAGCATAGGTTGAAAACGGATTACGGTGTAGAAGCCAGATTTGAACCTATCTCTTTTAGATTGGCTCGTTGGGTCGTGGGCAAGGAAGAGGATTTAGAGAAGTTCGAAGCTTCGCGTCTGGCTATGCGCGTCTCTGATGGTGAAGATCGTCTAGTCTGTCTCTTCCCTTCTCAATGGGATCTGGATTACACTGTAGAAAAGAATCCTCAGTTGCAGTTTTTGTCTGTCAGTCCTAACTAGGTTGTAAGTATGGATTGTTATCTCAGTGTGCGCGATTTTTTTTCTTCTACCAAAGATCCAGGTAGTTCATTGCAAAAGATCGCGCCTATTGCCCAGATAAGTTTGGAAAAATCTAAGAAAGTTGAGATCCCTAAATCTCCTTTTGAGATCGTCAATGGGGGTATGCTCAGAGTGAACGTCAAAGAACTCACATGGGTGCGTACTGCCAGTTTAACGGCCAATAGGGGAGATTTGCGCTTTGCTCGCAACCCAGGGTTATTTAATGAAGGCTTGGGGACATTTTTATACAAGGCTTTCATGGGAGAGAGTTCCTTTTTAGCCGTAGTAGAGGGTGAGGGTATAGTTTACCTATCTACAGGTTTTCATAAAGTTGTTTTAATCTACGTTAATGATGAGACTATAAATATTCAGGGGTGTAATATTCTCGCTTTTGAACGTCGGCTCAAACATAAAATTGAGGTTATGGGCGATCTCAGTGGTTTGGCTATTGGGGGACTCTCTTTTGTCAATTTTAGTGGCAGTGGGTGGATCGCTGTGGCTGTCTGTGGAGAACCTGTGACTATTGAGAGTCGGGCAGAGTACGCTCTGGAGACTATTCCAGTGCGGAC
>JAFSXH010000241.1 GCA_017444165.1 bacterium
ATCAGCCAAAGAGTAGATACCACCACCATCATTAGCAACAGTACCAAAACGACCATCATGGCAAACGGAAGCATTTAACTGCACAAGGTGAGTAAACTGGTGAGCTAAAGTCGTGGCCAAATCTACTTTGGTCATACCGTTAGAATTGTCCGCTAGGAGAGCTTCATAGTTGATGTAAATGAACTCACCACCGTTACTGTAGTTAGGATTATTTCCTTCAACAGGAACAAACTCGTCTAAAGGATTGACAGCTCCATAGATTATCTCTTCTTCAGAGCCTTCGTCATTAGCGGCTAAAACTCTAATTTTAGCATCAGTACTAGTAGAATCGCCGGAGCTATCGGATTCAGTAGATTCATCGGACCCTCCGCCGCTACTAACAACCATCAAATCGTTAGGCAACAAAATAATGTTGACCTTAGGATCTCCATCACGACCACCATTCTTGATCCACTCATGACCAATCTCGGTGGTAATCTGCTCGTAAATACCGCGATTCTTACCCGTAGGATCATTAGGATTATAACTGTCGAATAGTTCAGCGATCATCTTAGCATCCTCAACACTGACAACAGGCTGATAGATGCCACGACTATCTGTCACTGCATAAGAGATGATATTACAGTGAACAGTCTCAGAATCTTTAAGAACCTTACAGACTGGAACCTGCTTGTTCTCTCCATTAAAAGTAGCCCAAATAAAATCTACAGAAGGCTCAGCGTTATCTTGAGGCTCTAAAAAGCGCACTTTAGAATCATCAACTCCAGGGTTATCGTCTTTATAAGAAGTAACCAACTGAGCAGGCGCAACTTTATGCAAAACAGCAGAGAAACCACAAGCAGAAGGCTTACTGTCGATCTTTTTAGTCCGTTCTTGGGCAATCTTAGCCGAAGCAACAGCGGCATCTGGTTCTGCATAACTAGTATCAGAACTCACATAAACTCTCTTAGCTGCCGTATCATCTTCAGATTTACCAACTGTAGAGATAACTAGACGACAATTATCGGTCTTCTCATAATCCTTTACAGAGAAAGTCACCAATTTTTCAGAGGCAGAGACCCCTGGAATGGAAGGCACAACGTAAGATGTGGCATCACTCCCACTACTGCCGCAACCAGTAGCCGCCGCCGCACATATAGCGATAGCCATCCAACTGAAGATATTCTTCCGCATTAAGCACCTCCCACGAGCGCAATAATTTTATTTAATTCCGAAATATGACCCGCGCCTTTTCAATTGCTGAGGGGGATCTCCTCCAAAATAATCTTTTTTTTAGAATTCTACACACTCCCAAGTGCCATCTTCTTTGCCAGTAACGCAAACCTTAGCAATATTAGCAAAGATACCCGTCTCTACTACACCAGAAATGGACTTTAAAAGAGCATGTAGTTTCTGAGGATCTTCAATTCCAGGAAAGACGCAATCAGCGATATAATTGCCTTGGTCAGTTACAAAAGTCTTGCCATCTCTCTGGCGCAAGTGCACCTCTTGAGCGAGTTGCGACAATTTTTTTAAAGTGTTAGTCCAAGCGAAGGCCACTATTTCAATGGGAATTTTAAAAGTCTCTCCCAACCTATGTACGTGCTTAGCCTCATCGACAATGACTATCATTTTATCACTAGCCATGGCCACAAACTTTTCACGCAAAAGAGCTCCGCCACCGCCCTTGGTCAAATTACCTTGAGGATCGACTTCATCGGCTCCATCAACAGTGAGATCTAAATGGCCAAAATCGGGATAATCTTTGTCCAAAATTAGACCCAATTCCTCAGCCTGTTTAGCCGTGCGCTCAGAAGTAGGCACGCAGATCAGATGCCAATTCTCTTCTTTACACTTTTGAGCTAAAAGGATCACGAACTTTTCTGCTGTTGAACCTGTACCCAATCCTAAGCGCATACCGTCTTTTACAAACTCCAAAGCTCCGCGGGATGCGGCCCATTTTGCTGTATCCTTTTTACTGTCCACTGCTTCCACCTCGACTTTTCAATAAAATATCTTCTTCGACCAATCCCAAAGTTATTAATGCATTACTTATGGATCTTATAACATTAATTACACTCTTAGATATCTTCAATTCACCTTTCGTATAATTGTGACATCCTAAGATATGAATTGCTCTGAGAACTTCTATTAACTTGTCCTGAGAACTTTTGCAAATTCCAAAATATTCAGTATAAGGATCTAAAATCTGTCTAATTCCATCTTCAGAAAATTTCTTTATTAAACAATTACTCTTTAAGAGTAAGGATAAAGAAAACAGAGCAAACAAGACAGTTCTATCTACTCCGCGTTC
>JAFSXH010000242.1 GCA_017444165.1 bacterium
TAGAGAAATCGAGTAACATTTTAGGAGAGCTCTATCGCAAAAAGTATGGCGAGGGGTTGTTTTAATCCATTGAAAACTTTTGAAATAATTACCTCTTCAAATTTGGAGACGGAGAGAGCAGGGGAGCGTTTGGCTCCTCTTTTGCGTGCAGGTGATGTTATCGCCTTTTACGGCGATCTGGGAGCGGGCAAGACTACCTTTGTCAAGGGACTAGCTAAGGGTATGGGAGCTTCTCAGCTCGTCTCCAGTCCGACTTTTGTGATTATGCACATCTACGAAGGGCGGTTGCCTGTATACCACTTCGATGCTTATCGTTTGCAAGGGGTGGATGAGCTTATAAATATTGGAGCTGAAGAGTATATCGGCACTGATGGTGTGGCTTGTATCGAGTGGTCGGAGAAGGTTGAGAGTTTGTTGCCCGTCGACTGTCTGCGTTTGGAGTTGAGTTATTGTGGTTCAGAGGAGAGGAAGCTCACCTTTAAGGCCTTGCAAGGGCGAGGATTAGAGATTATTGAGGCGTTAGAAGATGATTCCCAAGAAGATAGAGACTAAAGGTATTATTTTGGGCCTAGATTGCTCAGGTGAAAGTTTTTCTGTGGCTATATGCCAAGGTGAAGAGTGTTTGGCTCAATGCGGAGGTTTCAGTCCGCGCTCACACTTGCGGCGGTTCTTTCCCGCTTTGAGGGACAATTTGGAAGTTGTGGGAGCCTCTTTCAAAGATGTTGAGGCGGTGGCGGTCACGGTGGGGCCAGGTTCTTTTACGGGGTTGCGTTTGGGAGTGGTGACGGCCCGCACTATTGCCCAGGTGACGGGGGCCAAGTTGTTGGGAATCAATACTTTGGAGGCTCTGGCTATGGCTTATCCTGGAGTTAAGTCTCTGGCGGTGGGACTAGATGCACGGCGTGGAGAGATCTTTGGAGCCTTTTTTGATACTTCAGCGGGTACTTCGCGGAGGCTAACTGAGGATAAGGCTTACAAACCAGAAGAATTTGCTTTAGCTATGCAAGAATTGAATTGTACTCTGGCCGTTGGCAGTGGAGCTGGGCGTTATGCAGAGTCTTTCCCTGGCACTGTCGTTGTGCCTAGTGCTTCTTCTCAAGTTAGGGGTGATTGTGTGGCCCTTTTGGGATTTAGGGATCTTCGAGAAGGGAAGGTTATCGAACCTTTGGCTTTGCTCCCTCAGTATTTGCGTTCGGCTGAGATTATGGTGTCTTAGATGGCTGGTGAATTTTCCATTGTGCCGATGGCCTCGATCCACGTGGAGGAGGTCAGCCGTTTAGATGGTCTCTGTTATGGAGAGGATGAAAAATGGCCGATCGATTCTTATCTCACGGAATTAGAGCGCGGCTATGCCCATTATTTGGTCGTCTTAAAGGATGAGCAAATTATTGGAGCGGGGGGAGTGTGGGTCTTTTTTGATCAAGCTGAGATCTCTACAATTTTTATAGGTCCATCTTGGCAAGGCAGGGGTTTAGGGAGTTTGCTCTTTGCCCATTTAGTTAAAGAAGCAATCGAATGGGGAGCGGATGAGGCTACTTTAGAGGTTCGCAATAGCAATTCAGCGGCCATTAAAGTTTATGAGAAGTTTGGTTTTAAGCAGATAGGTTGGCGGCGCAAGTATTATGCTGATGGTGAGGATGCTAGGCTCATGCAGTCTACCCACTGGCAAAGTGAAAAATTTGAAAGTTTCGTAACTAAATTTTTAGATGATTGGCATTTGAAGGAGAGATAATTATGAGCAATTACGAGAGAGTAGCTCCTTATCAGCCTAAATATATTATGGGTTTAGAATCTTCTTGTGATGAGACTTCCGTAGCTATTTTGGCTAATGGAAATGAGGTGTTGGCCAATCTTGTCTCTACGCAGATTCCTTTGCATGCTAAATACGGCGGTGTCGTTCCTGAAGTGGCCTGTCGGGCCCATATGGAGGTTATCAATCCTTTAATTGCTGAGGCTCTGGAAAAGGCTCAAATCGGCTTTAACGATCTGGAAGCGGTGGCTGTCACCTGTGGCCCTGGTCTGGTGGGAGCGGTACTTTTGGGTGTGGCCGTAGCCAAAACTCTAGCTGGTTGTTTAAATATACCTCTAATTGGAGTCAACCATATGGAAGGTCACATCTATTCGGCCCTTTTAGAGAACAGAGATATTGAGTTTCCCATGATCTGTCTTCTCGTTTCGGGCGGTCACACTATGCTTTATAAGGTCGATGGGCTAGGGCTGTATACTTTGCTAGGTTCAACCCGCGATGATGCCGCTGGTGAGGCTTTCGATAAGGTCTCCAAGGCTTTAGGTTTAGGTTATCCAGGTGGACCCAAGATCCAAGCTCTGGCTGAACATGGCAATAAGAAGGCCATAAGATTCAGTCGTCCTATGCTCAACGATGGTTACGATTTTTCTTTTTCAGGCTTGAAGACGGCGGTGGTTTTACACTTGCAGTCGGCAGAACGCGGCAGTGATGCTGATATTTGTGCTTCTTTCCAAGAAGCTGTAGTCGATGTACTCAGCAAAAAAGCCTTGCGTGCGGTGAGTCAGTACCAGGCTAAATCTTTAGCTTTGGCTGGCGGTGTCTCCGCTAACAGGGCTTTACGTGAACGTCTGCATCAGGGAGCCAAGCGTTTGGGAATAACCTTTGCTTGTCCCAGTTTGGATCTATGTACAGACAACGCGGTAATGATCGCTAAAGCTGGTTGGGAGTTGGCTAACCGTGGTCTGCGTTCTCCTCTCAGTCTAGATGCCAAACCTAACCTTGAACTAGTCTAGCCTTAAACTCTTGCAGATCCTGGCGCAGTTGTTTGGTTGTGTAGTGGGCGGTCAAGTTGGCTCTCGTCTTCTCTGTACAACCGCGGGCTATGTCGGTTGAACGGCGTAAACCTCTGGTGAGAGCATCGGGAAAGTCTATGGAGGTGAGGATGAAGAGAGCCTCTTCCATCTTGTTGAGGAGCTTCTCACTCTCTTCGATCTGGTCGTGGCGCATAAAATCGTGAGCGTGACGCTGTAATTCACCCACTGCCTCAGCTAGGCCATTGAGATAAACGGCTCCGTCAACGTTGAGGGTTTCGGGAGTAGGGAGAGGGCTATCTGTAACCAGAGCCAAGGTTAGGTTGGCCTCGACAAACTCTTTTTGAGCGTCTTGGAAGAAGCCAGCGTACCAGACGCTAGGATAAGGTTTAAGTATCTCGTCTATGTTTTGGAGGAGCTGACCGACTTTCTGAAGTTGTTCTTTGGCAGTTTCGATCTCGTGGCGGTGGATGGCGCGAATGGCTAGACTGCAACCGCGTATAGCTTGGCGGTGTAAGGGAAGGGCTTTCTCTCTAGCTCTATCGGCTAATTCAAAATTATCTACAATATTTTTAGCTATCTCTTGAAGTTGATCCATAAATATCACCTATTAATTTTGTCAAAAACTAGCGGGGTGTTCCGTGTTGAATTTACTTAATCCTGGATTGAAAAATCTTTTTCCCGAAAGAGTTCCAAAATATTGGGAGCTTATCGGTAGCGGCGGTAAAACTACCGCTTTAATTAGAGCCGCCAGTTTGTTGAAAAGTTTAAGTAAAAATTTAATTTACACTACGAGTACTCACATGGCTTCCGGGGTTAATGAACCTCGATATTTAGGCCATTTCATTGAATTTATCGATTTAGAACAATTTGGCAAGGTTTGGCAAAATTGCCAGGATAAAAGTTGTATATTTACTGCCCGTTTTAATGAAGATCGCACAAAATTGATAGGTCTGACTCCCGACGAATTAAACTCGCTCTGTGATTTTGCCGCTCTGGATTATCTTTTGGTAGAGGCGGACGGTTCTAGATGTTTGCCCCTCAGAGCTCACGCCAGCCATGAGCCAGTTCTTTTCAGCAGAGCAGAATTGGGGGCAGCTGTTATCGGTTTGCAAGGTTTAGGCCGTAAGGTAAAAGAGGGACAAGTGCATCGTCCGCATCTTTTGTGCCAACTTTTACAATGTGCAGAAGGGCATATTATCAGCGGTTCGGATTTTGTAAAGATCGCCTGTACTTATTTAGATCTGTTGCCTACAGAGGAACGTTTATTGGTGTTGAGTCAAGCTGAGGTTGCGGATGAGAATCTTCTGAGGGAACTTGTTAAGCAGATTAAGGATTTTTATCGTGACGATAGGCTGAAAGTAATTGTACAAAATTTGCAAGGGTGGTATTTTGTTGGGTAGTTACAGCAGTAATTATAGCCGATGATGAAAAGCGACAGGTGTACAGTAGGTTATAAGTTGTACCAGAGTCTTTATTTCTCTTGTAATTTTACAAATCCGCGCATATGCAGAGAGTAGATAAAAGGAATAACCCCGAAGCCCAACTTGTCTTTTATATCTTTTAAGGTATGTTCTCCATCGAACAATTTCAGGACGATGGCGGCTTTTTCACTGACTGGTATTACTCTATCTTCTCTCATGAGCAATATTCCAAATGGCTCTTGGCGGACCTTATAAAGTGGCAGAGGTCGGAGTCCTTCTTCTAAAACTACGTCTCGTACAATTTGATCTTCAGCCATATTGCGTGGATAGATGAGCGGATCATCTTCGTAAAGCTTGCATCCTCCATAACAGAGACCACTTTGGGGACAGCTTTCACATTTGGTATTTTTGTACTCTCTCCATGGTTTAAAGACGAGATCTTGCCAAACTTCTTCTAAATTATGATCCACTAAATTTAGTGTGGACCACACTCCAGAGTAGCGACATGGTGATAGCTGACCTAAAGAGTTGAGGGCGCAACTTACTGTAGCTGCAAAACAATTTTGTGTATTTTGTCTAGAGATACAATTAGGAAAACAAGAACTCAGTTCTATGTTGTAGCCTAAATCTTGATACTCTTGAACCTGGGAAATAATCTTCCTTAACAATTGAGGA
>JAFSXH010000243.1 GCA_017444165.1 bacterium
TCCCTGGAACGGTCTCCAGTATGGGCATGATTTCACAAACGCACCGCCAGTCAATCCTGACAGGCCTTTAGACGCTGTTACAGACAGGACTCACGACGTTTTAAAAGCCAATATTGGCGATCCTAATGATCTCAAGGCTTCACCTTACAGATAGGAACAAAGTTAGATCCTTTGGCTTAAATGTGACTGAAGTTAATTTGAGGAGAACAATAAGATGAAGAAGATTAAAGTTTTTTTGGTGTTCACTCTCATCTTCGTGGCCTTTTTCGTAGTTGCGCCTTCTAAAGCTGACGAGCAAGTCGAGAATATTTTTAACAACATAAAAAATATCAATAAGGGGTTAGTAGATTATCAAGCTAACATAGATATTCAATTACAGGCTAGGTTGGCTTTCATCCCTTACAATCCTGCGATGAGCGGATCTTATTACTACAAAGCTCCTGAAAAACACAAATTAGTTTTGGAAAAGGCTCCCAGCTATTTGAAAAAGTATCCCAATATCTTCGGTTGGCATCTGCCCAAGATAGAAAAATTTAACAGTCGCGTAACTGAAACCATCGAGTTAGAGGGACAGAAAGTTTGGCATATTTTGATGCTCCCTAAGCAGGGTATGGGCGACATTATCAGTGTAGAGATGTGGGTTAATTGCAAAGATTACACCGTACCTCGCCAAGTGACCAATTACAAAAACGATGGTCGTCTCAGCGTCAACGTGCAATACACAACCATCGAAGGATACAAGGTCTTTGATAAGATGAGTGCACAGTTCGTCTTCCCTAAAGTGGCCGTCAATGCTAACGCCACTGCCAAATACTCTAACTATAAATTTAACAATAATTTACCTGACTCTTTCTTCGAAAAGGAGAAGAAATAATCGTGCATTACACTTACAAGACTAAGGGAACATGTTCCAGTGCTATTGATTTTGACATAGAAGATGGCAAAGTCCATAACGTACGCTTCACAGGCGGCTGTAACGGTAACCTAAAAGGCATCGGCATACTGGTCGAAGGTATGAGCATAGAAGAGATAGAGAGTAAACTAAAAGGCATAAGCTGTAACGGCCGCCCCACCTCTTGTCCAGATCAATTAGCCATTGCAGTACGTCAGGCTATCAACGGTTAATATTTGGTCCCATTACACTATTACTCTTCAGCTAACTTACAATAGTTTAAAATTGGTTTGATTGCTGAGGAGGATAACTATATACAAAATAGAAGCGGCTCCCACCAGGCAGGGGTGTCGGTATTGTCCGGCTGAGATTGTGGCTCAAGTCACTGACCGTTAGAACCTGATCCAGGTAATACTGGCGAAGGGAGCTTGGCCTCTTTTTTGTAGGCAAATTTTTCCAACGAGATGATTATGGCCGATACCAAAGCAAATAAAGCTCCAGAACAGAATAAAGAAGTTTTCGCCCAGTTGCGTCAGCTAGCTGAAATAAGCCGCTCTATTGAACAGCACACCATGATGCAGTCAGCGGCCACTAACATAGTTCAGGCAGGCGAAATAAAGCGGCGTATCGATGAACTCACCGAGAAGCAAGATAGGCTGGTAATGACGATAGTCGGCAATCATCCCGACCCACAAGTGCGAGAAAATTTTCGCAAGTTAGGTAAGAAGATCGAAGATTATCGACCTAAGATTAAACAGTGTGAAGATCCTGAAGAATTGCGCCAATTGAAAAAAGAAGTTGATGAAGCTGTAGAAGAGTGGATTTACAATTTCCAGGTTATTGTCTCTTCCATTTTGGGAGTGACTCCTCCAGATAAAGCTGTACAGAGTGATAAACCCTTCTAAGCTTAATTAACAAAAATAAAAAAACTCGTCGATACCAACGAGTTTTTTTTATTTTTCCTACCAGGGGAACAACATCAAGGCTACCGCCTTCGTCCAATAAGCTATAGCCTGATCAAACTTGCCACGCTGATAGTAGAGAGTGCCTAAATTGTGATATACATGCCAGAACTTAGGATTGATCTGCACAACCTTATCCCACTCCAAACAAGCCAACTCGATCTTGCCCTGGGTTAAGTAAGCCTCACCTAAGTTGTAGTAAGCCTGCCAATAATGCGAATTTATACCCGCCACTCTCTGCCACTCTACAATAGCGGCTTCAGTCTGCGCTCTCTCGTAATAGTAGGTATTGCCTAAATTCCAGTGAGCAGGCCAATGCTGATCTTCAAACTGGACCGTCTTTTGCCACTGATTGATAGCATCGTCGTACTGAGCCAAATAACAATAAGCATTACCCAAATTGTAGTGAGCCTGCCAGAAACCGTACTTAGCCTGTGTGGCCTTCTCCCACTCAGGAATGGCCAACTCGACCTCTCCCCTATCATAATGGAGATTGCCCAAGTTGTAACGAGCCTCTGCAAAGTCAGGATTGACCTCTAAACACTTCTGCCAAAGTTCAACAGCCGCATCGACCTCACCATCCTCCATACGCAAACTGCCGATGTTGTACATAGCAATAGCAAATTGTGGATCGATCTCTAAAGCCTTGTTCCAATAATCTTTGGCCTCTTCTTTGCGCCCCTTCTGATAATAGGCATTACCCAAATTATACAGAACTTCAGAGTACTGGGGATTGAGAATCAGAGCTTTCTGCCACTCTTCAATGGCCGAATCGACCTTACCACAGCGGAAGTAAGCATTACCCAAGTTATAGTAAGCGGGAGCAAACTTAGGATTCAAAACTGTAGCAATACGATACTCTTCTATGGAACTTTCCACATTGCCATTGCGATAATGGGCCGATCCCAAATTGTAGTGGGTCACAAAATTGTTAGGATTGATATTTACAGCCTTGCTATACTCGGTAATAGCATCGTTCAAATGGCCTAAACCATCTAAAGCTGTACCTAAATTGTTGTGAGTTAAGGGATTGTAAGGGTCTAATTCTGCCGCCTGATTCCACTCCATAACGGCCAGATCCAATTTACCCTGCTTGTAGTAATTGTTACCTAAAATATTATGCAGAGCCGCCTGAGCAGGACTGATATTCTTGCCTGACTCCTCTTCACTGGCAGAAGAAGTGGAAGGTCTCTGACCTATCTCTAAATCTTTAATGAGATCGGTGACATTCTGGTAACGTTCAGCGGGGTCTTTTTTCAGACACTTGAGAACAGCCTGTTCCACATTGTGCGGAATAGACATATTGTAATTGGAAGGCAACTCAGGCTCTTTAGTCAAGTGGAGCTGAATAACTGCGGGCAAGTTATCGGCGCGGAATGGCACTTGGCCCGTCAACATCTCATAGAGCAAGATTCCTAAAGAGTAAATATCAGCGCGGCGATCTACCTTTTCACCTCTAGCCTGCTCGGGAGAGAAGTAAAAACAGGAACCTATCACCTGGCCAGGTTGGGTGAGCGTCTGGGAAGACTCAACCCAGGCAATACCGAAATCGCCCACTTTGACATCGAGATCGTCGGTCACCATAATGTTGCCAGGTTTGACATCGCGGTGCACAATGCCGTGTTGGTGTGCATAATCCAAAGCGCGAGCGGCGGGAATAAAGATCTCCAAAACATCCTCTACGCTCAAGTGACCATGATCTTGCAGGTACTTATCTAACGAAACGCCCTGCACGAACTCGAAGACGAGGAAATATATACCCTCATGTTCGTTAATATCATAAATAGCCGTTATGTTAGGATGATTTAGACGAGCCGCAGCTTGAGCTTCACGAATGAAGCGATCTTTACACTCGGCATTACCTATTAATTGTTGGGAGAGAATCTTAATAGCTACAGAGCGATTGAGCAAAGGATCGTAGCCTTTATAGACTACCCCCATACCTCCACGACCGAGCTCTTGAATAATTTGGTAGCGACCGATAGTCGCATTAACCATAGTCATCGGACAGCCTGGCTCCTTCAAAAAAAATAGACCCGCGCGGGGTCTTCAACTTGGGGGAAGATCTTCCTACTTAACCATTTCTTCACGGCTAGGATTATGCGAACCGATCCTCACTTTAGGAGCCTCTCTCCTTAACCTCTTTATCATCTCTGCCACACCGATACCCATCTCCTCTGGTAGCTCCATCTCTTCACTGAGCCAATCGGGATCTATATTGAGATTGCGCATCTGGATCATATTGACATCATATCTGTTGACTAGCTCTAGCAAAGCATCTAACTCTTTAGTCGTATCATTCAGACCTGGCAGGAGCAAGAGATTCAAAGATACCCATAAACCGTACTGACGCGCTAACTTTATGGTCTGCAAAACATCCTTGAAGGCGTAACCGCGCGGGCGATAATAAGCGTTATACGTCTCCTCCCTGGCAGAACATAGGCTGACCCGCAGAGAGTTGAGGCCCGCTTCAAACATTTTTACACACTCATTAGGCTTAGATCCATTAGAATTCATGTGCAAAGTGCCTTTTTCGGTCTTTTGACGAATCAATCTTATAGCCTCGGAAGCCACATCGGCCTGCAAAGACGGTTCACCTTCGCATCCTTGACCAAAAGTATAAATACCTCTCTCGGCTCTAGAAAGATGAAATACACCTAATTCCGCCACCTCTTCAGCGGTCGGCTTAAACTGCAGGCGTATCTGCGGAGAGGGTGGAGCTCCTTCAGGCTGTTTGGAGATACAGCCGCGACAGGTCGCATTACAGACAGGAGAGATAGGGGCGGCCCCTTCCCAACGTCCATAAAAGATATTTTGAGCATTGTAACAGCCATAACAGGTGGCACAATGGGCTAAATGATCGATCAAGCGGTTGTGAGGAAATAACTTTTTAAGCTCTTTAATGCACTCTTCCAGCTCAGGCAGAGCATAATCACAAGGATGCCAACGATCATTGTCCTCAGTCTGCACCGCCGCACACCACAGACGATCTTCGTGGTAAAAAACGGCCGTATAACCGAAGATTGGCAACGCTTCGGCTCCCTCTAAATTTTCCCAAGCGGGTAAGAGAGTGCGCGTCCACCCAGAAGGCAACTGAGCCGCCACCGCTAACGCCCCTTCATAAACTAAAGGCTCTTCATCATCGCTAGACCCCGCGGGCCACCCTAAAGGAGCGCGTTGGGGCAAAAACTGCAAGACAGCCGCCTCAGGCAGAGGTGAGAGCTCTTCACGGCGCGGTAAACGCAGGTAAAGGCCTGAGCGTGCGGCCCCCGCCAATTTTGGTTCATCCCAAAACTCGCCTCGCTCATTGGCACAGACCAGAGACCACTCCGCCCGCTTATGTGCTCCATTGTGACGTTTACTCATTAGGAACCACTACTTGAGGGATTGGGGAGGTAGAAGGCGTGGAAAGAACTGAACCAGTAGCTGCAGGTGCAGGAGTGGAAGCAGCGGTCTTGTTGCGCTTAAATCTACTCAAGAAATCAGCATTATCTACGGTCTTCTTTAAGTTCTCGATAATAACTTCAGTGGAATCGCGATCCCCTGAGAAAGTGTCCAAATTGCGGCGCAGAAGAGTCATAATGCTCAAAGTGTTCTCATCTTGCAAACACTCATCGTGGCGAGTACTGCTCTTGTTGACATCGATAGCGGGGAAGATCCTCTTTTCTGACAATTTGCGCGAAAGATTGATCTCGCTGTTGCCCGTACCCTTAAACTCTTCAAAGATAACCTCATCCATGCGCGAGCCCGTATCGATAAGGGCTGTAGCCACAATAGTTAAACTGCCGCCGCGCTCGATTTTGCGTGCCGAACCGAAGAACTTCTTGGGCATGCGCAGGGCACTTATATCTAAACCACCAGACATGGTGCGTCCAGAGTTGGGAACATCGTTATTGTAAGCCCTGCCTAAACGAGTCAAAGAGTCCAAAAGAATGACCACATCGTTACCCAACTCTACCAAACGTCTAGCTCTCTCTAAAACTAACTGACTGATAAAGATATGGGTCTTAGGCTCCTCATCAAAAGTAGAGGCGATCACCTCACCTTGGATAGAACGCTCCATATCAGTGACCTCTTCGGGACGCTCATCCACCAACAGAGCCATAAGAATGGTATCAGGGAAATTGCGCTCAATACCAGCGGCGATCTTCTTTAGACAGATCGTCTTACCAGCCTTAGGAGGAGAGACGATCAAAGCACGCTGGCCTTTGCCAATGGGCGCAAAAAGATCGATAATACGGGCGGTAAGGTCGTGATCTTCACCTTCCAAAACATAAGGATCCTTAGGATAGACGGGAACCATCTGATCAAAGAGCGGCCTATTCATACTCTCTTCCACAGGAACACCATTGACAGAGATAATGCGCTTCAACTCATAGCGACTGCCGCCATACTTTAGAGAATAAGAGGTCTTGACCGTTCCACAGACTAAATCACCAATGCGCAATTTATAACGATTGATCAACTGCCAACTGATAGAGACATCAGTGGAATCCATTTTATTGTAACTTCTTCCTCTCAAGAAACCACAATTTTTAGTGCGCAGATCTAAGATACCGGTAACAACAGGAACATAACGCTCCTCTTCTGGTACAATATAATCATCCTCTAAATAACCATCATCATAATCTTGATCTAAATACGAACTAGAAGAATAACGCTGCTGAGGCTCAGACTTATATCGCTTGCTAGATACTTTGACATAACTATCTTCTGGATAATCATAATCAGTGTCATCTGCATAACCGCGCTGGTCAACATATTGACGCTCGTTGGCAATCCTAGCATCATTGGCAACTCTGCCCTCGTTGGGAATTATAGCACTAGGAACTATTGCGGCCGCACTGGGAATACTGGGACGAATGCGCACATTAGGCTTTAATTGACTGATGGGAATACTGGGAGAAGCATTAGGGATGAGAACTAGCTGTGAATCATCTTGATTGTCTTGTCCGCCATCTTTGATAATCTCTTTGCACTCTTCTGAATATTGGGGCTTACGACCACGACGACGAACGACACCATCAATATCAGCCTCTAAAGCTGGAAATAATGCAGGGGAAATAAGTTCTTTGTTCTGCATTATAATATCCATCATCTCTTCATGTTTTTTTCTGCTCAATTTAGAAACTTTGAGACCAGATTTGCGAATAACCTCTTGTAATTGTTCCCTCTTGTATTGGGCCAATTGAGCATAAGTTATATTGAACATACTCTCTCCTTAATTCATTGGAGTTATTTAACTCTAATTTGCATAAATTCTTAATTGCCACCGCTTCAAAACAATTACACTAACAATGATAGAGACGATTAAATAAAAGATCAAAACAGAAATATTTAACCACACATCCGATAGACTTGCCGATGTAAACATCACCCTGTTCAACCCCTCACATAAGTACCAAGATGGCAAAAAGCGAGAGATAGACTGCATGAGCGGATTATAGTCTGCCATAGTGACAGGCATTACCAGGACTAAATATAGCAACGAATTCAAAGCACTGCAAGTAGTCTGCCCCTTAGAAATTGATGCAATTATCAAACCTAATATAGAAAAAATCAAGGAACCGATTACAAAAAAAGTGCCTAAAATCCAATAATTACACTTGCCATTATAACAAATAAATACCAAAAGTACAGCGGAAATAAAAGATAAAGAAAAACTGCAAATAATCTTTCCTAACAATATTTCTCCAAAACTGACTGGAGCTAAAAGAAGCGATTCTAAAGTTTTATTTTCTATTTCTTCTGTGAGCATCATCGAACTGATAGACATCGCTCCCAAAAAAGTAAATATTATCCACATGGGCAAAAATGCTAAACTAGTACTGCCAGAAAAAGTGTGAATTTTCTCAACTCTGATATCGGCGGGTATCTCCTGACCTGCCATAGAGCGAAGAGCATTGCGCACTCCCTCTCTAACTAGAAGAGCCTTGCTGAGACTGCTCTCACTAATAAATAGATCTAACTGTGGGTATTCTCCCGCACGCAATTCATCTTCAAAATTATCTTCAACATTTATAACAGCAATTAACTCACCTCTTTGAACTCTCTCTTTTAATGACTCCCAATTGTCACCAAACTCAAGCTGAAAGTTACCAACACTGCGCAAACTTTGCACTAATCCAGAATTAACGTTGCCCCTGATTCCTACGGCTAAAAAAGGCAAATCGCCAGTATCAAGGATACGCACAAAAATGACAGCCAAAATTACAGGCCCTAAAAGAACGAACAACAAGCTGTGAGTGCGCAGTGAATCTTTAAAATCTTTCTTGCAAAACGCCCAAAGCGTCCGCCTAAAACTAGACAGTTGCTAATTATTTTCTGATTCCGATATATTCACGAATTTCTTCTTTTTTAGATAATCTTTGACTTCTTCAGAATCACTGGCAGGCACAGAAGCCAAAACACACTTGAATCCCATTTTTTTATTAGATTTGAAATTTTCTTTAACTTTAAAATCAAATTGAACTTCTTTTTTCAATTTTTCAATACATTTAACCGCTTTGTTCTTATCAGGGAAACGCTTGTTTATGAGTATTTCACTGCCTTTTTTGCTGATCCCCAGTTTTTTGATGCCTGGCTTCAATTTCATAGTTTCATAAAAAGACTTTGCAGTACTTTCATCATAACCGTCAACATAGACAACGAAACCGTCAGCGACAGGGAAATTGTGCATTTCAGAGATTACACTTATCTGGTAATCCTTGTCCTTGAAAGCAGATTTGACACCCGCAGCCTCCGCCTGTTTGGGTGTGAAAGCCACTATGCTTATCTTGCGATTAGCAATAGATTCTTTGGCCGCATTTACAGAAGAGATAGCAAACGCCAACACTCCCAGCAAGATAATACATAACCCAATGAGCCCCCGGCGAATATGCGTCAATCCAAAAACCAAAGCAAACACCCCTTAAAAATAATATTGCATAAATACCGTCCCCGCCCGTTCTATAGAATTATGATTCAATCCTTTTCCAACTTTTTTGGGTAAATTTAAAAAAGAGCTCTTCCAAGCCAGGAGCCACAAAGATCTTTTTGCCCGCCCTGACTATCTCCACCTTTTCAGGCAGATGTTCCGCGCACAACTCTAGAGGATTGCCACAACAGACTATCTCGCCTTCATTGAGGATAGCTACTCTAGAAGACAACTTTTCCGCCTCTTCCAAATAGTGAGTCGTCAAAAAGACCGTACCACCTTGAGAACAATAATCTAAAATAAATTTGTGCAACCTCTCTGCGGCATAAGAATCCAAACCAGAACTAGGTTCATCTAAAAATAACAACTCAGGCTTATGTAACAAAGCTCTAGCCAAGGCCAGACGCTGACGCATTCCCTTAGAGAGAGAACTTACAGGTTCTTCAGCCTTATCTTGCAACTCAACGAGTTCGAGCAACTCCCTCACCCTATTGGCAGGAAGCTCTACACCAAATATTTCTGCAAAAAAGATCAAATTGTCCCAAACACTCAACCGCTTATAGTGACCAGAATTCTCTTCAACCAGACCGATACGCTTCAATAATTCCTCCCTCTCAAAATAGGGAACTAAATTTAAAACCTTTATATCTCCCCGAGAAGCCTTCATTTTGCCACAGAGCAGACGGATCAAAGTCGTCTTTCCCGCCCCATTAGTCCCTAAAAGGCTAAAAACTTCTCCCCTCTTTACAGAAAAATTTATACCCTTAAGTACAACCAGATCCCCATAATTAAACCAAAGATCCTTGACAGCAATTACATCCATAGAGCTCCACCAAAAACAAATAAAATGCGCAATCCACAATTGACAACAAAAACAATTGTGAATTACGCATTGCAAATTAAGAATTGCAAATTAATACCGCGAAGTCATAACATCCTTATTTCCACAATCGTGAATGTTACAATCCTTATAGTCGAAATCGCCAGGGCTGTTGTGCAACATTATGCCATTCTCCATGCACTGGTAAATTTCACAGCCATAAACCGTCGCTTGTGGACAACTAATAAATTTAATTCCATTAACTCCACATCCAAAGATGGCGCACTTGTCAACCAAGATATTTTTGCAATTGTTAAAGACCAAAACATCACCAGCACAACTGCTGGGTACATTGGGAATATGGCCCGCTGTAATGTTGCGCACCGCCACATTTTCACAATTGGCAAAATTGAGCACATCAGCGTAGCGATCACTTGTACTGATCGTAGTCTTATCTTTACCTTTGCCGATAATAGAACAATTCTTAATGCCGTGAATCTTCAAAGTAAATTCATGGCCTATATCTTCCCAACTGTAATATTGACCGTTGCGAGCGTAATTTTTAGCTTTGCTGAGTTCAAAATTGCCAGAACTGAGATAGATTATAGAATTGCTACTGATGGCTTGCAAAAGATCATCAACATTCTGCACGTGATATTCAGTAATACCTTTGCTATTCTTCTTACCAAAGATTTTATGAACTTTAGGTTCCTTCTTCTCAATTACAGGACCAGTGTGAGCCTTATACTCCATACGACTGAGATCAGAAAGATTGAGCTTTCTGCCAGCCTGATCGACTATATTGGCCGTTTTATCCTGAGTATATTTGAAGAACCAATCATTGGCATCGTTATCGATGAGACTGCAATTTTCCACAACAATATCTTTTTGCAATATGCGGAAGATACCATTTGTGCACTCATTTTTATCAATGCGACAACCCAAAACAGAGAGATCACTATTGACAGATTGCACAACAATATTCGTTCTATTATTGCAAATATTGCTATTTACCACAGAACAATTTTCACTATTGTTAAACTCAAAGAGGACGAAACAGCAGTACTCTACGTTCTTGCGACCACAATCGAAGACCGCTCCATTGTTGAAGCGCACATTGTTACACCTGCTTATAGTCAAAGCTCCATAGGTACACTCTTTAATATTAGTGCGATTGACGAGCAACCTCTGACAATTGTAAGCCTCAACTCCGTAAGTTCCACAACCGTAAAGGGTACAATTATCAATTACCAAATTTTGAGAATCGATAAATTTAAGGACTCCGCCCTCACAAGCTCCAGGAGCGGCAGTGTGGCCTGCAGTTAAATTTATTATCTCAATGTTTTTGCAATCGGAGAAATAGAGGACATTGGCGTGGCGCGGCTGATTGACGATGCGAGTCTTACTCTGACCCTGGCCCATGATCTGCAAATTGTGTACACCTTTAATTTGCAATTCATAACCATCAAAAACATCGTACCAGGAGTAACACTGGCCTGCAGTCTTGCCGTATCCTTTGGCTTTGCTCAGATCAAACTCTCCAGAAGATAGAACGATAGTGCGATCACTTCCCAGAGCATTAAAAAACTCATCAACATTATTGACGGTGATCTTCTGAGCCGCCTGGGCGGGCGTGACTAACAAGCTCACCCAGAGGAGGCTCAAAAAGGTTAGAACCTTAAAAAGACGCAAAGTTTATAACCTCCGCCTAATAGCCATCAACGGCACTGAAAGTCATGGCTGAAGAACCAGCATCGGCCGTAGCTCTGACCGCACGCACAGGGCCAGCATCGGAGACATTTTGAGAGGCTAATATGGAATTAGTCAGGTCTTTATTCAAATTGGCGGGAATCAAAGTCAACTTGCAATTGCTCTTAAGGATGCGCTCAATCTCTAAAATAGTAAAGAGAGCTTCAGCAACTTCGGGATCTTCAGAGATCTTCTGCAAAGTTTCACCGACGATCTGGGGACGAATAGCCGCCGCTTTAGCAAATTCGATAGAGGCCTTGCGATCAGCATCTGAACTAATAACGTTGACGCGGTTATCACCATCTTGCTTAATAGAGGCAGTGACCTGGCGGAGACGATTGACGACCTTCTCTTGGATCTGCTTAACCATAGTGCGGTCGGAGAAGTGAACTTCGCGAACGAAGACTGAACCCAATTGATAACCCCACTCGTTAGAACGAGGAGCCACTTCAGCGCGTACACGACTGCTCATGGCGTGACGATCTTCCATCATATCCGTCAAGGCTAAGTTGGAGAGACAACGCACCGTAGCACTCCTGATATTGGCACTCAAAGAGCCTTGAGGATCGGAGTTTTCAAAGCGGAACTTGACGGGGTCGCTGACGCGCA
>JAFSXH010000244.1 GCA_017444165.1 bacterium
GGCCATGACGTACTCTTCACCCCAGGGATTAGCTGTAGAAGCCGAAACAAATTGCCCAATGTTGCGAGCTGAGGCGTTGGGAAGGATCTGCACATATTCGCCCTTATTTTGTACAGTGTAACCACTTCTATCCAGAGCGGCTTTAAAAATATCCCAAGCTTCGTCTATACTGACAGGACGAGAGGAAAGAATAGTCAGTTTTCCTTTAACTTTCTCATCAACTATGATGTTTCGCCCCGTAAGTTCGCTCATCATGCGCGATAAAACTTTAAGATCGATATTTTCAAAATTCAACAAGATGTGGCCATTGCGCAATGAGTCGGCTATAGTTTGGCTCATTAAGGGACGTTGAGGTTCGGCATTACTGTCTGGCTGGGGAGTCTCGGCACTAGCTGGCCCCAGAGAGACTAGAGCTGCCAACAATGATGTCACTATGTATAATCTAAATTTATTCACTTAGTGTGCTCCCGCCAAATTCCACTCTGGTTTAGCCCACGTTCCGCCAATACTAACTTTGTGTGTGCCAAACTTCTGAGTTTTAAATTCTATCTCACCAGCTAAACCAGGAGAAGTATTATTTTTATGTGTATACATAAATACATAACCTTCACCAGTTACGTTGGCATTAAATATCTTAATTTTGTTAGTTATCTTTAAGAGAGAATCAGAATGATTCTTACTTTTATCCTTATCTTTATCGTTCTCTTTTTTACCTTTATTTTTAGAAGAGAGACGAGGTTTAATGGTTACTTTAGAACCGATCTCTACGTTGTTTATAGCAAAAGGCATCATAGTAACTTTAAGTTTAGGTACTTTTAAATTGATAACTCCCTTACCCTCACCCTTAAATGTTTGAAAGTTTAGATTGCCGCTTACTTGTACTAAAGAGAGATCGCTAGAACCTGTGTCCACAACTAAATTGTCGCTTTCAAAAGTTATATCGCTGGCACTAGCTTTTAAAGAGGCGGTAGAAGGTTCTAGAGCTTTAGATTTTTCAGAAGACTCCAGACCTAGCATAGTTAAAGGATCGTTTTGCACAAATTCTAATTTGATCTGACCAGAACTAAAGCGCAATCTAGCCGTATCAGCTTTAAATTTGCTTCCTGAAGGCAGAGTCACCAAAAGATCTTTCAGAGTTAAGGCTCCCCAACCTAATTGTGATTTTTCCCAATTAATGGAGATACCACTGCTTTTTTCCAGACGAGCTACAGCTCTGCTGGCCAAGGCTTCGTAGGGGAAACGAATCGCCAAAACTACGAGAAAGATAAATATCCAGATGGCTATTCTTATGAAAATCTTCATCTAAGGCACCTCAACCATAAATTCCAAATTCCACTTACCATCTCCATTATTATCTTCTAACTGGAATTTTTTTATAATTAGATTGACAGGACGCATCGAATCGAGGATCTCAGTAATTTGTTCGGCTGTAATTCCCCTCAGTTTTACTTGAACTCCCTGACTATTTTTATAAGGATTATTCATCTCTATCTGCTTATCTAGACCTTGCAGAGTGTGGCTCGTCAGCCAGCTCATTGCGTTGGGAGTTGGAGCGGGTTTATCGTAATTAGAATCGACAAAGTCTTCGATAGCCTGAGTTATATTAGCCCTTTCGGAGCGCAATTTAATTGATCGCGCCTCAAGCTCACCAGTGCTCTTGTAACGAGGGACAGCGTACAAGAGAGACCACATTAAGATAATGGCTATTAAAGATAACACGAAGAGCAACTGTTTAGAAGTGTTAGGATTCATGGTTTAGGCAGTTTCCCTTCTATGGAAAATGTGGTTATATTATCCCTGCCTTTACGATTTTCTAAAAATTCGGCCGAGTTCACAATATCACCTATGGATTGTCTAAATTCTTCTGTCTGTTGTACCGAACGCGACTGACCACTTATAGTTATGACAGGTTCCTCAGATTCTGCATTTAAATTCAAATTGCGAATCTCTAAATCTGGATAATGACTCAGAGGTTTAGCCAATCTTGCTATAGTTTCTAATAAAAACTCGGGAGAACGTCTAGAGTTCTCAATGTTAGCATTAGTTCGATTTTCCAACTCACCCTGATAAGTTTCTGGTTGTTCCTTAGCTAAAGAGGGCAGAGCTGACTTTACAGCTTGCTGATATATTTTAATTTGGCTGTTTAAGGATTTGTCTGCACTGTAGTGGCGGAATTCCAAATTTACCGTTGCCAATGCCAATATTACTAAGAGCCAGATAGCGTATTTCCAGGGGATACTGAAAGTATCTGGTTTTTTCACTTCCAGATTGAGCTTAGGCATACCAGCCTTGCCAGCCAGAGCCGCTCCATAAGCTGTAACGTCGCTGTAAGGATCGAGACCTTTAGGAAGTGGCAATAGTTCGGCTGTCTGTCCCAAAATAGTGCTAAGTTCTAGGGACAAGCCCTCCATTTTTGCTCCACCACCACAAATGAAGACCTTTTCAAAGGGAACAGGTTTGCTCAACAGACATAGGGCAACAATATCATTGAGCCATTTGCGACACTCTGGTTGCTCTATACCTTGATTGATCTTGAGTTCTTCA
>JAFSXH010000245.1 GCA_017444165.1 bacterium
GAGAGCCACATTGTAGAGATTGTTGCTATACTGGCACATCTCCCTCAACATGGAATATTCTTCTTTAGAAAGACCTCTGATGACGTTTGATTGCGTTAGATACGTCTTGCTCACCCCCTTTCTTGTTATATCTTGGCTATTATAGCAAAATTATCTCGTTAGCAAAACTATCTACTAAGGATTGTGGTCTAAGTGGGCATCGAACCCACTTAGACCACCGCCATTCATATCCCACCTAAGAGGAAGGAGTCTTCTGGCGGATTGAGATAAAACTCACCGCCTTTACTTCCCTCAAAAGCGGCAGCAAATTGAGCGATACAATACTCATAAGTGCGACCGAGCAGATCTCTGTCTTTTTCCGTATCAGCCATATCTACACTATTTGTAAAGAGATCAACTACCTCTCCAAGAACGCGCTTATCAAGATCTTGACTGGCGTAATTTTTGGGCAGAACATTTTTTAAAGTGTCGTTCTCATCCTCAATAGCCCTCATAGCCTCATCAATAACTAAACCTATCTCAGGTTTGTGCGCGGCAGAGGCAACCACCGACCAGCGAGCTTTCTCAGGAACGAAGAAGATATTCTTTTCAGCGTAAGCGTCACGCTCATCTTCAAAACCATCACCTTCATCTACAAGCTCTTTGTAACGCTTCTCAAATGCGCTCGATATGTAACGCAAAAAGATCAGTCCCACCACAACTTTTCTGTAATCAGTAGCAGAAATATGGCTTCTCAACTTATCAGCGGCATTCCAAATTTGCTTTTCAAAACCGAGATTAGCATTATTGACGTTCTTCTTCCTTTTGGCCATAACATTTACACCTATCAGATATCTACCTTGCGCAGTGTAATTCTTCGCGCAGATGTATAGATCTTTTCAAACCGGTAAAGACATTTTTATTTTGCCAATCGCACCTGCAAAACTTCGTCTGCAAGTGTACCTTGCAAAGGGGAAAACTCAAAAGTGCGGAAAACACGGGGCGCATTTTATTTCTCAGATGGAGATCTGTTTTATGAATTACGATGATGATTTTGAAGAAAATATACCGCAAACGGCAACTAGCGACAATACGGATAAAAAGTGTCCCTCTTGTGGTGGATCTCTATCTTATTCGCCAGGTGATAAAAAGTTAGTTTGTGAGTATTGTGGACACGAAGAAGACGTAGGAGAAGTTCAATCTTCACGTCAAGTTGTCATGGAGATTCCCATCGAAAAAGCTGACGAAATGGCCAGTAAGATAACTTGGGGTGATGAGAAAAAGAGTGTCAAGTGCAAATCTTGCGGAGCCTCGGCTATTTATGACTCTAGCAAAATTTCTGATAATTGTCCTTATTGTGATGCTCCTCTGGTTACTGATCAAAATCAGGAAAAAGGCATGGCTCCCCAAGGTATATGTCCTTTCACAGTGGATAAGATTCAAGCTCAAAAGAAGTTTAAAGAGTGGCTCAATGATCTGTGGTTCGCCCCTAACGATGTAGTAAAAAAAGCCATAGGAGGAGACATAAACGGTATTTATGCTCCCTATTGGTCTTTTGACAGCCAAGTCAGTGCCAAATACAATGGTGAGTACGGTAAGGACAGAACTGTCACAGACTCTAAGGGTAACAGGAGAAAGAAGACAGATTGGTATCCTTGTAGCGGCGTTATACACCACTTCTTCGATGATTATTTGATGCAGGCTTCAAAAAAAGATAATGCCGATCTCATTAAAGAGGTAGAACCTTTTGATACTGCTCACTGTGTGCCTTACAAGCCCGAATATGTAGCTAACTTTATTGCAGAACAGTACGCTATCGGCTTAAAAGATTCTTGGGAGCAGGCTCAAGAGAATATGCGCAAAGATGAAGTCCCCGAACTGGTGCGTAAGGATATTATTCAAAAGCATGGAGCCGATCACGCCAGAATTCGCGGTGAATTAGATATAAGATTTAAAGACAATAAGTTTAAGTATCTTCTCTTGCCCCTGTGGTTGTCTAGTTATAGATATGGAGGCAAAGTTTATCACTTCGTCGTCAACGGTCAAAGCGGAAAGATTTCGGGCGATAGACCGTACTCTGCGATCAAGATATTTTTTGCTATAGTTGCGGCTATTGCGTTTGTGGCCTTTGTAATGTACATCTTCAACGATTAGTCTTTATTTTTTCAATTCATGGCTGCTTTCTCTCTGCATCGATTCTGCACGGCCCCGATGTTGGGTTCTACGGATCGCCATTTCCGCAATTTTGTGCGTTTTTTAAGTGCGAAGACGTTCGTTTACAGCGAACTGGTCCACTGTCACGCCATAACTCGCGGAGATTATCATTTAGAATTGCCAGAAAATGCCCAGGCTCATCCCGTAGCTCTGCAATTAGCGGGCTGTGAGCCTGAAGATTTGGCCCAGGCCACTTACAGTGCTTATATCAACGGCTTCGATGAAGTCAATATAAATGTGGGCTGTCCCAGTCCGAAGGGTGTTGATGGCAATTTTGGGCTATGTCTCATGGACGAACCTCATCTAGTGGCCGAATGTGTCAAGGCCTGTATCGAGTCTTCTCCCTTGCCCGTGACTGTGAAATGCCGCCTCGGTTCACGTCCCGATTATACACAGTCGGAGTTGCTCAACTTTCTAGAACTCAATATGGAAGCGGGCTGCAAGTGTTTTATCGTACACGCTCGCAAAGCAGATTTAGCTCTCTACAACACTCACCAAAATCGCACACTCCCTCCGTTAGATTACGAAGCTGTCTATAATCTAAAAGAGAGATACTCCGATATTGAATGGATAATAAATGGCGATATTAAGAGTGTTGAGGAAGTGAAAGTACACCTTGAACACGTTGATGGTGTAATGATGGGACGCGGTCTCTATCACAACTTTTACTTGTTGGCTGAGATAAATAGACAAATTTTCGGAGAAGAACTTCGCCCACTGACGCGCCGTCAACTTTTGGAAGAGAAGATCTTTCCTTACATTGCCGCTAGAATGGAGGAAGGCTTGCCTCTCTCCCACTTCGTGCGCCATATTTTGAGCCTTTACCAATTTCAACCCCGCGCCAACGCTTGGAGGCGTTTTTTAGCAGAGAGGGCATACAAACCAGAAGCAACTTTAGATGTTCTTTATGAATCCTTGAAGATTGTAGAAAAAGAAGGTTAGTTCTATGAGAGTGGCTATCGATTGTCGTCCCTTACAAACACCTAGTCGAGTGAGAGGCATAGGGACTTACATAAAAGAGTTACTTTTCGCCTTCGCTCAGATGGATAAAGATACAATCGATCCTCATTTTATCTTTTGGCCTGATACGGATGATCTTTTTTCAGAGATAGCAGAAGAGATCGGCCTTTCTAAAGATTATCCCCTGAAAGAGAAGATATTTTTTGTAAACAGACCTAGTATTGGCAAAATGCAGTGGATGAAGGACGCTTATTCTTACGACTGTTGGGAGAATATTGCTCGCAAAGTCGATCTGCTCCACTTTACCAGTCCCTTTGAATTGGATTTTGGCTGGCCTAAGAGCAAATTGTCTGCTCCTAAGATTGTCACTGTTCACGATCTGATGAGTATAACTCACGCTAATTTGTTATTACAGGGTAAACACAAACTTCTCAAGCCTGTTTACAAATCGATGGCTAAACAATTGAGATTTGCTCAAGGTCTAATCTGTGTCTCTAACTACACTCTAGGTGAGGTGCAATATTTTCTGAAAGAGCAGACTCCACAATCTCAAGCTGTATTACTGGGATGTAGCCAAAAATTCTCTCAGCCCTTCGTTAGCGAAATAGATCGAGTGCGCCAAAAGTACAAACTGCCCGAAGAGTATATCTTATTTTTCGGCGGTCTCTCGGCTACCAAAAATTTGGAAACTCTGCTAGCTTCCTTAGATTACGCCGATCTTCCACCTTTAGTCGTTGCTGGAGCGGCTCAAAAATCTGTAGTAGACAAACTGAAAGAGTCTTTCCCTGGCGTAATTTGGCTGGGATCTATCCCTCAAGAGGATCTGCCCGCTCTATACGGTGCGGCTACAGTCTACGTTATGCCTTCCCTAGCAGAGGGTTTTGGTCTGCCCCTTTTAGAAGCTATGGCTTGTGGTACTCCTGTAGCTTGCTCTAATCGTCCCGCTTTAAATGAAGTGACCGCTGATGCCGCCGCCAAGTTTGAGCCAAATGATCCTCGCCATATTGCTCAAGTGATCTGCGAATTAATCTGCGATCCACAACGCATGGAAGTATTGAGAGAGCGAGGTTTTAAGCGAACTAAAGAACTTACTTTTACACAAACAGCGCGAAAAACTATAGGATTTTACAAGAAAATGCTCTAAAGATTTATTCTACTTCCAAACGGATCTTCAAGGCATTTATGCGCTTGTGGTTGCTAGCTTGAACGAAATGTAAATCACCTGAACCTCTGGCTAAAGAGTTAGAAGTATCGAAGTAAAATACTTTACAACCAGTCTCTTCGCTGTTCTCTGAAGGTTGCTGAAATTTTTCTACGCCAGCTAAAGGGAAGTGCCTATTCGTCTTAGTGAGTTCTGTATCTATGGAACTGTCCACACCTGTAGAGAATTCTATACCGAAAAAACCAGAGTTGTAATCTATTTCTAATATACCTGGTTTAGCGGGAAATATACGCCCCTTGCGTTTTAGCTCCTTATACAAAGGTGAAGGGGGACGATGTAAAGTTGGTGAGGAATTGGACTGAACCGACAAAGTATGCCTCCGGCATTTTTATTAACTTTAGTTCTTTTTTACCTCCTTTTAATCAACTATCAATATTCCTTCAATTGTTCTATAAATTTACTAACAATGCTCACAACTTGCAAGTCGAAGTCAGATCTTGACAATGCAAAGCAAGTGTAGCATAATAGGCCTCGCAAGTTGATTTGATTTATCGACTAGCGGGAGTGGCGGAACGGTAGACGCACGGGACTTAAAATCCCGAGTCCGCAAGGGCGTGAGGGTTCAAATCCCTCCTCCCGTACCAAAGAGCAGTTTTTAACTGCTCTTTTTTTTTGTGCGAATAAGGTTATAATAAGCCAATCGAAATATGGAGAGACCAATGAGCAAGAAAGAAGAGTTTCACAGCGGTTTTGTGGCGTTGATCGGTAAACCAAATGTAGGCAAGTCTACCATTTTAAATTACATTGTCGGTAAGAAAGTGGCTATCACTTCGGATATGCCTCAGACTACCCGTCACAGAGTTTTAGGGGTGTGGAACAGTGATAATTGTCAGATCGTCTTTGTCGATACACCTGGATTCCACGTAGCTGAAAATCGTCTCGGTGAATGGATGCTCGATTCAGCTAAGACTGAGGGAGCTGAAGCAGATATTGCCGTCATGGTGGTAGATGGATCGCAAAAACCAGATGGAGAGGACAAAATGGTAGCCGACTTCTTGAATCAGAGCGTGGCTAATCAAAAGATCCTACTCGTCAATAAAGTTGATAAGGTAGATCGCAAAGAGGAATTATTGCCGCGCATAGCCGCTTACAATAAGATGGCTGAATTCAGCGAAGTTTATCCCACTTCAGCTATAGATGGAGATAATATTGAAAAATTTTTAAGTCGGTTGAGCGAACTTTTACCAATTGGTGATCCTTATTTTCCCAAAGATCAGCTCTCCGATCAAAACGATGAGAAGATGGCTGAAGAGATCATTCGTGAAAAAGTTCTGTTAAATACCTACCGTGAAGTACCCCACGCTGTAGCCGTAAAAATAGAAGAGTGTCGTCCCGCTCTCAATAAAAATATGCAGTACATTAGGGCAACTATCTATGTAGAGAGAGAAGGACAAAAGACAATAGTCCTGGGACGCAAAGGCGAAAGATTGCGCGAAATAGGCTCTAGTGCTCGAGTAGAGTTGGAGCAGATCTTCAACAGCAAAGTTTATTTAGATCTCTGGGTCAAAGTCAAAGAAGATTGGCGCGACCGTCCCGATTGGCTGCGAGTCTTCGGCTATGAGTACGAATAAGGGAAGGATGGGGTTTTAGCAAAGCGAACGCCTCAGTAGCAAAACAATATTGCGGAGGTAAATAACGTGGATGTAGAGACTTTGGCTGTAAAGATCGCTGATGAGGCCATGCAAGTGTCGGAAGAGAAGAAGGCTTGGGTTTGCCCAGAAAAAGTCACAGGGCGCATGATCGGAGACATGATCGATCATACCCTTTTGAAGGCCGATGCCACTAGAGAGGGCATTTTAAAGATTTGTGCTGAGGCTCGTCAATACAAGTTCGCCTCCGTCTGTGTCAATCCTTACTGGGTAAATACAGCCGCCAAAGCCCTCGAAGGTTCAGGAGTAAACGTTTGCACAGTTATAGGTTTCCCTTTGGGAGCCAATACGAGTCTAACTAAGGCTAACGAAGTGCGCGATGCCATTGCCAATGGTGCGGATGAACTCGATATGGTCATTAATGTTGGAGCTCTGAAGGCTCATGACGATGAGTTGGTAGAAAAAGATATTCGCGCCGTTGTCGAGGCTTCTGGTGACAAGTTAGTCAAAGTCATTATCGAAGCGGCTATGTTGACCGATGAAGAGGTTGTGCGCGCTTGTCAACTTTCTGTCAAAGCTGGAGCTGATTTTGTTAAGACCTCTACTGGTTTTGGACCTGGCGGAGCGACTGTTCACCATGTAGCTTTAATGCGCTAAACGGTGGGAGCTTATGTAGGTGTCAAAGCTTCGGGCGGTATCCACGATTTTGAGAGTGCTGTAAATTTAATTAAGGCTGGTGCTACACGCATAGGTGCTAGTGCTTCCATTAAGATTATGGCTGGTGATCCTGAAGCTAAGTAAATTTTAGGACAATCTTCTGAGCTTCTCTAATTAGGAGAAGCTCAATTTTTTTTTGAGGTTGAAAATTTTTGCATCGAGATTTTACAGATGAAGGTATTGTCCTAAACAAGTATCACATGAGCGAAAAGACGGAGGTCATCGAACTCCTCTCTGCTGAGAGCGGCCATATCCAGGTAGCCTTTAATGGCGGTAAAGATCATTTTTTGCAACCTTTCAGCGAGATAAAAGGGTTATTTAGCAAAGGTCGGAGAGAGTTACTGCACCTCAGTCAGATATCCATTATCAGACAATGGCACTTTGAGGAAGATTACGACTGTTTCTGCTGGGCTAGCTATTTTCTGGAGTTGTTTAACAAAGTGGCTTGTCAAGCCGATGGACCAGAGGAATACGAAGCATTTTATCAACTATTAGTAGATACTTTGAATAATCTACAGATATACAATAATAAAGGAGTAGCTATCTCTGTCTGGTCCCTCTTGCGAATAATCAAGTTATTGGGTATAGAACCCGAGTTAGATCGCTGTGGTTATTGTGGCAAGGATGATATCAAGTATTTTGACGGTATCCTGGCTTGTGCTGTCTGTGAAAGTTGCAGAAAATACAGTCAGGAGTATCGACGAATAATTAATGGAGTATTTGAACTGATATGCACATTTAAAAAATTAAATTTATCTGAAGCCATGACTCGCAAATATATCGCTAAAGTTTACGCAGGGGCCGAACTCTTACTAATAGATCATCTGCAAGATTATGGCCACGTGAATTTAAAAACTCGCAGATTTTTGAAAATAGGAGATAAAAATATTGAAAGTTTTAGGAATTGACCTGGGAGAACATCGCATCGGTTTAGCTATTTCTGATCCTTTAGGGATAGTGGCCAGGCCCTTAGATACATGGGACGGACGAGACAAAAGTGGATTAATTGGCAGAATTTGCAATCTAGTAAACAGAGAGAAGATCGAAACTGTAGTTATAGGAATACCATACCGAACCGATGGCAAAGAATCACAGAAAGTTGAAGATTATAAAGCCGTCGTTTACAAATTGAGGGAGCGTTTAAACATTCCCGTAGAGATGGAAAATGAGATGTTTACAACCGTTGAGGCTCACGAAATACTCCGCTCCAAAGGTATAAAAGAGCGCGACCGACGCAACTGTATCGACAAAACTGCCGCTGCTGTAATTTTACAAAGCTGGCTAGATGCACATTAAGTGATAAAACAAAAAACAAGTGTAAACAAAAAAGGAGGGCTCATAAGTGGGGGGGGGATGCAACTTATGAGCCCTAAATTGGTACCGCGTACGAGATTCGAACTCGTGATTTTCGCCGTGAGAGGGCGACGTCCTGATCCGCTAGACCAACGCGGCTTATACACTTGGCTGCCGAAGAAGGATTTGAACCCTCACGTACGGATCCAGAGTCCGCTGTCCTACCGTTAGACGATTCGGCAATCGCTGCCAGGTTTTGAAGACTATCATAGAGTCTACTAACTAGTCCCCCTGACGCGCTTAATATAACATAAATAAAACATTTGTCAACAAGTATACCCCTATATTTTATAAAATTTAAACACAAGTGTAAAACTATAATTTCATAAATTTAAATTGTTGGGTACGTCTTTGCGTTGTAAGCCCAGTAGGTTGTGCCTGAAGTTGTGTCCTTTTAACAATTAGTGATGCTTAATTCGTAATGCGTAATTATTTAGAAAGAAATAATTAATTCATTTCAATTACGAATTACGCATTATGAATTACGAATTAAAAA
>JAFSXH010000246.1 GCA_017444165.1 bacterium
AGAAAAAGATTGGGAAGCCCTAAAGATAGCTTCCCGAAAACCAGTGGGTCTATATAATCAAAAAATAATTAAAAATATGCTCAGAGAACACGTCTATTGCAAACTCTGATCGATCTTCAAATTGGCGTAAGATCTTTTGATCTGTTGAGGAGAGTAAGAGAGCAAGATCATCCTTCCATACGCATCTGCCAACATAGGCAACTCCTGACAGATTCCCTTAATGCGCTCTCTGAGTTCATCTTCATCCTCAATATCGATAAGCTCTTTAGCCTTGTTTATGAGATCCTCTTGACGCGCATAAGCATTTTTCTCAAAAGGTTCAAAGACTCTAGTAAGTTGATCGAGAGCTAAATTCCACTTTTCCACAGGTAACTTGCCAGACAACACTTCAGTGGCTGCCGCACAGATCACATCTTTGCGATTTAACAGCGCACTATCTCCATAGGATACGGCATTGGCCCTATTAGTCACATCCTGAATAACATTCTGAGCGATCTCCACCAACTCCATGCCAATGCGCAACCCAGTAGGTTCCTCTCTGCCGACGAAACCTTCAAATTGGATGAGAGCCAAGCGAAATATATAATAAGAGTCCTCAACCTGACGGAGAAAGATATCCATCAAAGCTGAAGTGACCTCATCTTCTTTTAATTGTTCCAAGCTCTGGCGCAAATTGGCAAACGTCACCTCTAAATCCTTATAAAATCCGTATACACCCTGTATGAAAGTATCGGGATCTATCTCGTGCTTGTGAACTTTATTGACTAATTGAAAAAGGTTCAACTTCTTACCACTTTCATCCTGAGTCGCCATCTCTGTCCTACCCTGTCTAAATATCGTCTGCACTCTACGCAAAAAAAAGTTTAATTCCCTCTCAAAAAAAGCTAGCAATCAACGAAAAAGGGGCCATCAAACTTGACAGCCCCTGTCACTAGCCCTAACTGCAGACTAGACTACTAGTCCTCCATGAAGAGACCACCCACAAATTTAACTAACTGCGCACCAGCAGAGATACCCAAGGCTACCGTACCAGCGGGCGGAGGCAATATAGAAGCTACACCAGCTACACCAGAGATAATATCACAGACACCATCAAACTTATCCTTACCACTATCAGCCGTAGCTAACTCGGCAACGCCAATACCTATAGATAAGGCTCCACCTGCTACACCTAAAACCTTACCAGCCGCACTAGCAACATTGGCAACCTTACCAGCCGTAGTAGCCGTAGCCTTAGCCGCATTGGCAACAGCATTGGCATCGTTGGCTAAAGCACCAGCCTCAGTAGCCTTAGAAAGGACATTAGCCGCGATCTTTCCAGTCTCCGCACTAGAGAGAACAGTGTGAGAAGTCGTCATCACATCGGCAGCTGTAGCGATACTCGTACCAGCTGTATGAATGTTTCCAGCGATTCCACCCACGATACCAGCGGTGTCTCCTAAAACTTCAGTCGCATCCTTAGCTATATTCATACCGCTCAAAGCAGTACCATCATGGTGTGCAATGTCTGAAACTAAGGCCAAACCATCGGCGGCGAATCCTACACCACCTAAAACTTTTCCTACCTTGTTATCACCAGTTATAGCTCCTCTAACGCCTTCACCTAAAGTGTTATCACCAGTTATTGTATCAGTAATTCCTCTGGAAACAGCGTTGCTATGCAATGCGCTATTACCGCGCAGACCACCCATATTCATACCATCAGTGGCCTCACCAACAGCACGTCCTAAAGCACTATTGTGATTAAATCTATCTGTAAAATCCAAGCCCTTCTCGGCCCATCTATTCATAAGATTGAGTGCCTTGCTGTCACCCAAATCTTCCAAATTATCTATAGCTGAACGATTAGAGTACATAAAATCGGCTGCTTCTTTCCAAGCATCAGAGTTAGGATCAGCAGTACTTAATACTCTTCTAGCATCCTTAACTTGCTTGTTAATATCAGCCGTACCCAAAGCACCTTCAGCGACACCGAAACTCTTACTCTGTCCAGTCTGAACATCTAAGAAGCCATTTACACCCTTTTCTACAACATTTTCCTTCTTATCATCAGAAGTTGAATTCTTAGGATCCTGAGTCGCATTGGCATTCTTGGGAGCATTGGGATCTTTAGGTCCCTGAACCTCACCACTGGCTTGAGTACTCCCCTTCTTGGAATCTACTTGAGACTCACCATTCTGAACTTTAACAAAATCACTAGTATTGCCGATACCCACGGAGTTGGCCGTCAACATACCCATAGCCATATCGGGCTTCTGAGGTCCAAAGACTTCACCAGACTCCTTAGCAGACTTTACCTGATCTTGAACTTTTTTCTGCTGTTCCTGAACCTGCTTCTTTTGCTCTTGAATCTTTTGTTGCTGAATTCTCTTCTGCTCTTCAGCACGCTTACGAGCGGCCTCTTCAGCGCGTTTTCTCTCTTCCTCACGCTTTCTAGCCTCTTCAGCACGCCTCTGCTCTTCAGCTCTTTTCTGAGCCTCAATAGCCGCCTGATTATTTCTACTACCTACACCATTTACTGCCATAGACTCGTTCCACCTTTCAAATTCAATATTGCTCTTTATCTACCACCATTTTTTAAAAAATCTAGTACCTTACTAGCAATTTTAACTTTTTGTTTACAAACATATTCGCAAATTGGGATTTTTCACGTTTGCCTTGTAACTCTGTATGCTTTTGCGCTGTAAGACTGATACGTTATGTTTGTGTTGGGCAGTTGTGCAGGCTTCGCTTGGGCGTGTGTTAAAGCGTGCTTTTATGTCTAAGTCAATTTACGATCTGTTGGATGCCATTCGTGCTAAATATATTGTTAAAAAAGATGTTGGGGCGGCGTTTGAAGAGGCTTGCGTTTATTTCTTGAAAAATTGCCCTGGTTGGGGCAATGTTTTGGAGGATGTCTGTCTTTGGCAAAATTGGGAGTTTTGCGATGGGCAGGATACGGGAATTGATCTGGTGGCCCGTGATCGG
>JAFSXH010000247.1 GCA_017444165.1 bacterium
TAGATGTTTTAGATACACCAAATATCTCTGCCGCTGTCTCAAAGCTGTATTTATCTTTACATGCTAAAGCTCGTTCTCTAAATTTTTTATCATAACTCATAACTTTTGCATTATATCAAATATTATGTTGTTTGACTATAAATATAGCATAGAAAGCTCGTTCTTCTATGCTTTTCACTTTTGATACAATCAGAATGTGGTGCGAAAACCCTATATGCAGGAAATCCTCAAACGGAAAGCCCTGTGAATTTGGCAAAAGCGTCTGCCAAATTTGCAACGCATTCGACTGAACCGTTTCTACAGAAGCGTCTGCCAGATTCACATCACGCTTATGATCGAGCGCAGCCCATTCATCGTAAAATGTACGCATATTGCGCAGATTTCTCGCTGAAAATCCTTTCAATCCTGGCAGTTCCTTGTCCAGCTTCTCACTAATGGCATCAATGGCTCCCTTTCCCCAGAAACCCTTCCTGGAATTCAGGGAAATGTATTTCCCAATACCGTAATAGAGCATCAGCTGTTTCTCATTAACAGAACATGCTACGTAATACTGGCTCTGCATGCAAAATCGCCACCTTGATGATTTCTACGGCTTTGTCGTAATTCATAATTTCACTCATTGAAGTTCATCATCAATCGATTCGATGACAGCAATTCTATAGTTACAACCCAGCTCGGGTGAGCTTCACGACCGTCTCTACATGGTAAGTCTGTGGGAACATATCGATAGGCTGGACTTCCATAACTTTATAACCCTTCTCTGTCAAAATACCTAGATCGCGAGCCAGTGTAGAAGGATTGCAAGATACATAAACCAGCTTAGGTATGCGCATATTAGCGATAGTATTTAGAACGATAGGATCGCAACCTTTGCGGGGCGGATCTAAGATCGCACTGCTAAAATGGGTCCCGCGCGAGAAGATCGATCCTTTGCTGGAGAGATTCGGCAAAACTCTCTCTACCGTGCCATCTATAAAATCGGTATTGACCAGACCATTGAGATCAGAATTGACAACCGCATCCTCAATGGCGGCCTGACACTCATCGATACCGATAACCTTTTTAACCTTGCGAGCCATGTAGAGGGCTAAAGAACCTACACCACAGTAAGCGTCCAAAACGATATCGCGGCTTTGCGGCTTCAAAAATTCATCCAAACAGGAGTATATAGCCTCTAAACCAGAGATATTGACCTGGAAGAAAGAGTTAGCGGAGATGTTAAATTTTAAACCGCCTACATCTTCAATAATATGATCTTTACCCCACAAGACAGAATTGCGGTTGCTCAAAATTACATTAGTGCGGTGAGGATTGAGATTGAGGACTATCCCTGAGAGTGAAGGAACACGCTTGCGCACTAACTCCACAAATTCAGGAACGTGAGGCAAAGTAGGCTGAGTGGAGACGATAACTAAGAGCGATTGGTTAGTGTAAACTCCCGTCCTAGCCACGAGGTAACGTATAGCCCCCTCGCCCGATTCATTGTTGTAAATGGGCCACTGTAAACGCTCCAGAGCTTCGCGTGCGGCACTTAAAAGAGAGTTATTCGTACTATGTTGGATGGCACAACTATCGGCCCTAACTATAGAGTGGGTTCCCTTAGCGTAATAACCGATATAAGGAAAATAGAGTTTAGGCTCATTCTCATCGATTCCATCTTTTTCGCGCTTCAAATAAGGCTTGGCCCCGACCACAACCTGGGCTTTAGAGCGATAATTCCAGGGATTTTTCATCCTCTTACAGGGACGAACCTTGACACCAGAGAGGCCCGCTATGTGCTGAAGAGCGTCGGCAACCATCTTAGTTTTCAACTGCAATTGCAGATCATAATCGATATGTTGCAAATGACAGCCGCCGCACTCATTATAAATAGGACAGCGCGGATGAACACGGCGAGGAGAACTCTTAGTCAGACGATTGATCCTGGCCCTGCCGTAGTTTTTTTTCAGTTCTGTAATGCGAACCTCCGCCTCATCCCCTGGCGCACCACCAGGAATGAAAAGGACGAAGTTGCCCACTCTGCCAACAGCTTCACCACCCATAGCGAAGTCGTGAATCTCTAAATTTACCAGATCGCCTACAGACAAAGAATCAGCCATATAACCACCACTCACCCGATCCTAGACAGCACTAGCAAAAAGAGCCATAAAGATCGAACAATTTTCAACTTGTGGCGTTCAATTTAGCCAAAATATTTTCCTACTTCTTTTGAGAAAGGGACTCTAAGATTATGCCATTTAATCTGGGACCAGGCGAACTTTTTCTTCTAGCTGTCGTTGCACTGTTAATCTTCGGCCCCCAAAAGTTGCCA
>JAFSXH010000001.1 GCA_017444165.1 bacterium
GCTCAACCACGTCCTCCCCAGCAAGTTGAACCTCAAACAGAGTTACCAAAACCAGAACTGCTCAACACTCATCTGCAAAATTCTTTCATCTCCATAGGTGGAAACCTCAGTTTTGCCAGCGATGCCCAATTGAGTAATTCTCAAGTGGCCTACGTAAATAGTCTCAACGGTCTCGGTGTCGGTCAGCACGCCCTCATTGCTACGGGTGGGATCGAAGATTCTTATCCTTTCCTAAAAGAGATCCTGGAGGAGGAAGGCTTCAGTGTAGAGTACGCCGCTAACACGACTAATATGTTGGAGATGGCCACCAGTATGGATCTCCAATTGGTTATGATCGAATTTAACGAGACCGAAGGAGCCAACCAATACGCCGTCAATGCTCTGCGCAATTTGCCCCAAAGTTCTAAATTCTTCATTATCGTCTTAGAGGCGGCTATTCAAGGGGTGGATTCTTACAATTCAATGCCCAATGTAATGCAGATAATTATTCCCAATTCTGATGAAGAGTTAGTAGATATGATTAGAGAGTCGCTAGCTGAGATACTCTTGACGGGCAATTCTTTTTTAGCGGAGGGAAACTAAAGTAATGTTAGATACTTTTAATAACACAGGTTTGAAGGATAGTGATGCAGATTTTGTGGATATCCCTGAACCGACTAATGTTGTCTTTTTACTCGTAGTGGCAGTTATTTTGGCTATTATCGGCCTGGGATTGCTTCTACCGTATCAAAATAATCTATAAGCAGGTAAAATATGGATAGAGATTCTTTGGAAATGGCTAAGAATATAGCTGATGTTTGTTATAAGAAATTAGCTAACGATGTAATCGTACTAGATATGAGCAAAAATGATAGTATGTGCGAATGCGATTACTTCGTCATAGCCGATGTGCAGACGCGCAATCAACTTAAAGATGTGGCTCAATCTATCGATGAAGAATTGTCCTCCCAAGGTATAGAACCGCGCTCAATTCAAGGAAAGAATGATAATGCGTGGACCCTAATGGATTACAATTCAGTTATCGTTCACCTATTCATCTCTAGTGAACGCGATTATTACAATTTAGAGGGTATGTGGAAGGACGCTCCTTTGGTATACGCGCCTGAGACCAACGCTTCTCAAACTTAAAGGGGGTTTGTCGTATGTTGAAAAAAATTACTAGATCAAGGGGAAACTCTGCTATATCCCTTATGAGCGGAATTGCAGGCGTTTTTGTGGGGGCCTTGCTCGTTTTATCGATCCTTTATTACAGCGGAGCTTTAAATCATAAAGCAACCGATATTTCTTCTGCTCAGACAACTGTTGAGCAGAGAGACGACAGTAAAAATACTGACACTGAAGACAAGGAAAAGGCCAAAGATAGCACTATCAAGTATAATTCTTCTCCCTCTCCCATGCCTGTAGGTTCGAATATTGTCGCCGATGCTGTAGCTAAAGTTGCCCCTGCTGTTGTCAATATAGACACCGCTACTTTAGCCAAAACATACAGTACTGATATTTTTGGTTTTAGCGATCCTTTTGATTACCAGATCCAAGAGATTCCTCGCGGTATGGGTACAGGCGTTATCATCAGTAAAGATGGCATTGTCTTGACAAATAACCATGTTGTTAATAAAGCCCAGTCTATACGTGTAACTTTAAGTGATAAAACCAAATATAAAGCTGTCCCTATAGGAACAGATCCTATCTCCGATCTGGCCATTTTGAAAATTGAAGATCCCAAAGGAGACCTCCCTACTGCTACTTTAACTAGTTCTGAAAATATGCGCATAGGTGATTGGGTTATAGCTTTAGGCAATCCTCTGGGTGTGGGCCAAACGGCCACTATCGGTGTTCTCTCAGCCAAAAATAGATCTCTTATAGATAGCAATATTGACTTGCGCAATCTTTTACAGACAGATGCCGCCATCAATCCAGGCAACTCTGGTGGACCGCTCGTCAACATGAACGGTGAAGTTATCGGTATAAACACGGCGATCATACGTTCGGCTCAAGGTATAGGTTTTGCCATTCCCAGCGAAACTATTCGCACTGTAGTTGATGATCTGCGCGCTAATGGCCACGTCACTCGACCTTATTTGGGCATTCAAATGAGCGAACTCTCTCCAAATGCCAGAGCCTATTTAGGCATAGATAAAAATGTTCAGGGCATTATAGTAGGACGCGTCGAAGCTAATAGTCCAGCCAGCAAAGCGGGCATTAAAAATAGTGATATAATTGTCGCGATAGATGGCAAAGAGACTAAGGATGTACGCGAAATTCAATCTATTATTCGATCTAAGAAAGTTGGTGACAAAGTCAATATTAAATTGTTACGCAACGAAGAGACTAAAGAAATCTTGGTAACATTAGAAGAGATGCCTTCTAGATTTATCCGTTCCCAAAGATAATTCCAACAGAGCTCCTCTCCTCCTATTGAGGGAGGAGCTCTACGTTTTTAAGGAGATAAAAGATGTTAGTCTTGTCTGCACCTGTAAATTGTCACATAATGCTCGAGGAAATAAATACTAATTGGACAGTAACCTTGCCCAAATTACTAGAGAAGATCAATATATGTACACTCCATACAGGCCCCAAACTTAAAGCAGAAGATTTAGCATGCACATGTAAGTTAATAAATGAAAGAAGAGTAATTTTTAATATACATCTGAACAATAGAATTGCAAATATTGCTCGTGTCTTGCCCAATTTACAAAAATACCAATACTTAAATCATTTCATTGTTGATATTTTGAATATCCCAGAGATGATCTCTGAATTATCAGATTCTGGATTCACAGTTATAGCTTCTTTGTACCCTGAAGAAGAGATACAAGAAGATTTAATAGAACAAATCTTAAATGATGGAGCTCAAGC
>JAFSXH010000248.1 GCA_017444165.1 bacterium
AGAGAGTCTCTCTAATTCAGCAATAATCGGTTTAAATAAGGCTGTATCATAGTTTGAGATCTGGTGACTAAAGTCAGTACAATCCTTAGTACACTCCATAACAGCGGCTACGCGATCTAAGCCTGCTCCCGTATCGACGTTGCAGGCAGGCAATTTATGCAGACCATCTTCACTGGCGTTAAATTCCATAAAGACAAGGTTCCATAACTCCATAACCAATGGAGAACCAGCGTTGACTAATTCGCCGCCACTCAGATCGGGAGTGAGATCAATGTGTATCTCTGAACAGGGGCCGCAAGGGCCGACATCGCCCATCATCCAGAAATTATCTTTGGCACCAAATCGTTTAATATGGGTGGGATCAATATCGGTAACTTCAGCCCAGAGCTTTTCTGCTTCTGTATCGGCTGGCAGTCCCCGCGTCTCATCACCGCCAAAAACTGTAGCGTAAAGACGCTCTTTGGGTAAGTGCCAACGCTCTGTCAACAATTCCCAGGCCCAAGTTATAGCCTCGCGTTTGTAATAATCACCGAACGACCAGTTGCCCAACATCTCAAAGAGGGTGTGATGGTAAGTATCTAAACCAACTTCCTCTAGATCGTTGTGTTTGCCACTGACGCGGATGCACTTCTGTGAGTCGGCAACTCTTCTATGTGTCGGCACAGCCTGACCGAGGAAGAAGGGCTTAAATTGGTTCATACCCGCGTTGGTGAACATCAAAGTGGGATCATCTTGAGGAACGACGGGAGCCGAAGGGACTACTAAATGGCCCTTCTCCTGGAAAAAATCTAAAAACGACTGACGAATCTCTGTAGCGTTCATATTCTTTAATTTCTCTCAATCTTTATTAGGTTGGCAAATGTCAGTTAAAAATACACTTAAAAGTTTGTGACACTTCTCTAAATTGGCCACTTCCGTCCACTCTAAAGCCTGGTGACACCTATCGGGATCGCCAGGGCCAAAGTTGACAGCAGGAATACCGTGAGAGGTCAAACGAGCTAAATCCGTCCAAGCCTGCTTAGGTTCTACTTTGAGAGAACATTTATCGATCCAGGCTTGCATTAAAGGATGACCTACACAGACCTCACCAGGTACGGCGACATCGCGCACACGCACAGCAGCGAGATCGCCCACAAGGTTATTCAGCTCGGCCAGCATTTCTGCATCAGTGTGGTTAGGAGCGTAACGAATATTGACATTTATCTCAAAATTATCGGGAATAACATTAGCGGCATTCTGAGTGCTGGCCATAGTTGCACTCATAACTTCGTAGAACTTCAATCCGCTGATAGTCACCTCTTTGCGGGGCAGATCCCTCAATTTGGCCAATATCGGCAGAGAGCGGTAGATAGCATTCTGTCCCTGCCACGGGCGAGCCGAGTGGGCCCTTTTGCCTTCAACACTCACAATGGCGTGCATTCCGCCCATACAACCAGCCATGATGGCATTATTCGTAGGCTCTAGAACTATGGCAAAATCCATGTGAGGAAGGGTATCCATCATAATGCGCAGGGCATTACCTTCATCTGGCCCCTCTTCACCGTCATAAAAGACAGCTACGAGATCGGCGTTAAATCTAGTATAATCCTTAAGCAGTCCCATCATGACGGCTACTCCGCTCTTCATGTCGGAAGAACCGCAACCGTACAATTTACCATCTTTTACTCCCAGTGGCTGAGTTGGAGAGGCGGGTACGGTATCTATGTGGCCGAAAAGCCCAATCACAGGACGATCTCCCTGTTGAGGAGGGCAAACCAATAGACTGTTGCGCGTGCGACTAAAAGGAACACCAGGCAGTTCTTCCCTTATCCATGAAGCTATAAAATCGCAAACTTTTTCTTCCTTAGTGGTGGGACTGGAAATTTCTACCAATTTATTGGTTAAATCGACTAAATCAATCACAATAATTCTCCAAAATCACGTAAAGCCTGATTAAGACTAGTCTTAGTATCAGTAGAAGGGGATCTTTGACCTATAATGAGAGCGCAGGGAACATTGTAAGTTCCACCAGCAAATGTTCGCGGACGAGTCCCTGGAATTACTACGGAATTAGCTGGAACGTAACCCTTATACTCAATAGGTTCCGGTTTAGTCACATCGATAATATGGGTTGAAGCCGTGATGGTAGTATTAGCTCCTAAAACGGCTCCCTCTCCAATTACGACACCTTCAACTATAGTGCATTTAGAACCGATAAAACAATTATCTTCAATAATGACAGGACGGGCATTAGCAGGCTCTAAGACTCCTCCTAAGATCACTCCTGCAGAGAGATGGACATTTTTACCAACTTGCGCACAACTGCCCACTAAAGCCCAAGTATCAACCATTGTACCTGAATCGACGTAAGCCCCAATATTTACATAACCGACCATAAGTATAGAGCCTGGAGCCATGTAAGCTCCATAACGCACAGTTCCTGGGGGAACGACACGAATACCCGCTTCCTTTAAGTTTTGCTTCAAAACAATCTTATCGCGAAACTCAAAAGGATGATCTTCCCACGTTTGCATCTGGGTCAACGAGAAGTAAAGAGAGATGGCTTCCTTTACCCAAGTATTAACTTGCCAGCCTTGTGGAGTCTTTTCTGCAACACGCACCTGGCCTTTGTCGAGGGCTTCAATCGTGGCTAAGACATCTTGTTTAGCCTCTTGGAGCTTGTTGCGATCAGCAAAGGCTTGAGAGATTAAAACACTGTTCATATCAGGTCGCCCTTCTTTGTGGTTTAGGCTAATCCTTGCCAAATAAAAAGAACGGCAACTCACGGGGAATTGTCGTTCCTTTAATGGCGGAGTGCGAGGGATTCGAACCCCCGGTGACATTACTGCCACGACGGTTTTCAAGACCGTTGCTTTCATCCACTCAGCCAGCACTCCACTGGCCCCGCTTGCTACGACCTTGTAAACGTTCTTCCTGCTTAGAATTTTTTATGTTGCTTGCGAATTTTAATTTATCATGTTACAATAACCACGTTTATTTGCGCTGATTATGTGATGGGAGATGTTTTTTATGAAAAAGATTTTGATCGTGAATGCCAGTAAAAGAAGAAAAGGCAATTCTTACGCTTTGGAGCAGTATGTAATTGATAAAATTAAAGATAAGGCTGAAGTAGTTGATTTTCGTATCGGTGAAAAGGGCGTTCGTGTCTGTTTAGGTTGTGATGCTTGTAAGCGTAAAGATAAACCAAATTGCGTACAAAAAGATGATTTTACTGCTCTCATTCCCGAAATAGATTCTTGTGATGCTATGTTAATTCTCTCACCAGTTTATTGGGAACAGTTTCCAGCTCAATTGAAGGCGTTTTTGGATAGGACGTACTCTTTTATGAGTTTTAGCACACCCGATCTATCTATGGCTACTAGAAAAGATAAGAAGATTGCTGGTTACTTTTTCTGCGGTGTTGGTCCTGTTGACGTTTATTCAAAAATGGTGGAGAACAATTTGAAGAGCTTTACAATCTCTGGTTTTACAGAAAGTAAGGCTTACGTAGCGGGAAATGTGAATGAGCCAGGGAGTGTTATGAATAACTCCGACTATATTCAGGTTGCAGACTCCATGATTGAATGGATACTTAAATAACAGCTGTCTAGAAATTTTTGCAGGAAAAACTAGAATGTAATTAGTATGGGCCGCCTATGAAGCGGTTCATATTTTTTGTGATGTTGTTAGGAATTGTCTGCTCTTTCGTTGGATGTGCTATGAACAGCGAACATAAGGCGAAGAGTCTAGCCAGTAAGTATATTAAACAAAAGTACGGTTTTAGAGCTAAAGTTTTGCATGTTGAACTAGATAAACCTAGTTGGTTAGAGTTTGGATGGAAAAGGCCCAGCGGGGCTTACGTCATTATGGAACATGACGGAGTGAAGTTTAGAACGCGGGTCAGTTTCGATGGCAAGCGTGAACCTGCCGATTCTTATGAGACCAATAAGATTGAAAATGAAGCCAAGAAGTATTTTGAGCACAAATTGGAGGCCCAAAAGCTCGCTCTGCGTCTGGATTTTACTGAAGATAATCGTTTAACTAATCTAGCGACTAAGAATACGCGCTCCTTCCAAGATGTTATCAAAAATGATAAATGCAGTGTCGTTATCAATATTTATGTTTATGGACTGAGAGAAGAGAGCATAGATAATATCAACATGAAAGAACTTGGAAATAATACCATAATTGGAATCAGTGATTGGAAAGTAGATGATTTTCCCACCGAGCATGCAAATATTTACCGCTCTCCACAAGTAGCCTGCGAGGATGATCTCGTCTATTTAAATGCTCACTATTTTATTGATCGACAGGGTAAAGTTAAGGCACAATATTACAACGTTGAAGAACTTACAGAAGATATTTCTATTTTGACTTCCGATGATATTGATATAAGGATTGAAAAGGTTTACCCTGAGCCTAATCTTGATAATATGGAGCTTGAGAAGATAGGTACGGAGAAGAATATCAGCAAGAGGCCCATTACCCCTTGGTATAGAGTGCGCCTATTGAGTGGCAATTACAAATCTGGAGATAACAAGGCCATATTATTTTTGAAGCTGCGTCCTCAAGATGGAAATTTGAGTCCCCTGGAAGGCGACAGGAAGGGAATAGATACTCGCTACGCTATGGAGTGTATCAAACCAAATCCCCAATTGAAAACTAGCTTCGTTTGGTACTCCAATATCATGATGCAACCTAGCAATGATTTATCCAACTATAGGAATCGAAAATTTTTATGCAGTAAAAATTTAATTGTCAATGATGACAATATGTTTAGAATCGTCATTAGGGAATGAAGTGCATTCTGATAGATCAACTGTAGCCTTCCTTTGCCTGCCTTTAGTTTTTTTGCTATAATCAGGGTATGAACAGTAATATTAAATTAAAAATTGCAGTGACAACCCTCACTTTGTTGGTTTCAGCTAGTCTTGGAGCTTCTTCTGATGCTGATTCAGTCTCAGATAGCTGCCAGTTTTTACCTGCTAATAAGTACGTAGCGGGCTTTTTTCCCGATGATGGCGTGCCTAAATATAAACCTAAGAAAAAAGATAAATCAAAATCTGTTCCAGCTCCTCCAGCTCCCCCAACAGCTCAACCAACGCAACCCGTAGAAGACAACGTAATAGAAATAATTGAACCCGCCGACAATTATCGAGCAGTAGATGCTCCCCCTACTCCACCCGGACAGCCAGAGATAGATACTAGCAGTCCTCAAGTTACCAATCAAAACGATCAA
>JAFSXH010000249.1 GCA_017444165.1 bacterium
GGACTCGAAGCGTTTTCAGAGGTTTGTAAATCTTCAGGAGTGACGCAAGCACTGGCAGCTTTAGGATCTCCCTTCTCCAGATGGATCAGAGCCATCTGCAATTTAGCACTAGAGACCTGCAAAGGTGTGGCTCCAGATACTTCAGCGGCTCGACTGAAAGTGGCCAAAGCATCTTCATACCTTCCTGCTTCCGTCTGCAAACTACCTAAATGATAATAATTAGAGAAATTACTAGGATCCTGAGCTATCCTCTGCTCGTAAAAAGCCACTCCCTCATTTACCTGATTGTTGCAAAGGTATACAGTGTTAATGGCTGTATTTATGCGCCTATCCGTAGGGCGCAAAGTTAAAGCAGCAGTGTATTCAGTGGCGGCAGAATTGTAGTCGCCCGTGATCTTGTAAATATCTCCTTTGTAAAGGTGGAGCATAGGATTGCGCACAAAAAGACTGCTCAACTCGTTCAACTGACCGAGAGCCAAACTGTACTCACCGACCGAAGCATTGGCCAACCCCTGCCAGAGCTGCATATATTTGTTGTTGGCACGGATAGCTACACCATCATCAAACAACTTTTTAGCATTAGCGTAATTGCCACTAATGAATGAATTGATACCATTTACCAACTGTTGACTAGCCGAAGTAGGATCTAAATCGCGAGTCTTCTCCCAAGCCTCCATAGCTATGCGCGAATCTTCAGAGTTACCTTCCAAACACCAACGCTCAAAGTAGGCCGTACCTTTAGCAAAATAACAACCCGCCAGAGCCTTGCGAAACTCACTCTGTTCCCATTTAGGCATGATCTCTACACTCTTCTCAGCCAAAGCAATAGCATCTTCATTCTTGCCTTGGTTGAGGTGGTAGACAGCCTGCTGGTTGATAGCAGCATAAGAGGTAGCGGCCAAGTGATTTTTGGGATTGAGCTTTAAAACTATCTCTAATCTCTGCAATGCTTTTATATAATGGCCCATCCTGTGCAAGATCATTGCTTTGGCGTACTGAGCATTGGCATCATTAGGATTGTTGGCTAAATGCTGATCGATTAAGGTATTAGCCTTTGTGTAATTCTTTTGGGTAAAAGCCCTGAGAGCTTCGTTGACTAAATTACTATCAGCTAAAGTCGAAGAGACACTAAAACTAGATAAACCAGCGGCTAAAGCGCAAACTAACATGAATTTGGAAAACTTCACGACTTACAACCTTCCTCTAAAATCTCATACTTGAATTAGCTTCGATCTGCGCTTTTCCTTGTTTTTTATTTTCTCCCTTATACTTTAGGCATCTTTATCTCTTTGAATTCTACTTCCGAAGATGTATCGTTCTTGATATTGATATCCAACTTGGAAATATCTTCCTCTAACTCCAAAGGTATCTTATTCTTACCATCTTTTATTTCGAAAGAAAGAATAGTGCCGCTTCCTTTGCCTACAACGTGACCCTTTAGAGTCTTACCATTTTTGATATGACAATTTATAATTAATTCATATTTGCCAGCGGGAGCGTTATAACCAGGACCGCTTATAGTGGCATGAGGAGCAAGATTGAAATGGTTGCTCTTATTGGCCTTACTCTTCTTCCCTGTCCTGATCCTCATTTTTGAGAGGAAGTTTTTGCTGAATAAATTAGAACGGAGATGGTCTATACTGTCATAAGCGTAAACTTTCATGCCTCTTCTGTCATAAACCAAATGATCCTTATCGGCATAAAAATGGTTCCTGTCCATTCTCGCTTGTTGATTGGTCAAAAGCAAGAATATTTTTCCTTCGGGATCTTGCGTCAAGTGACGGCGATCTTGGAGCCAGTTGTCCATTTTTAACTCCGTCCAGTCACCGCTCCTCTTCCTGTGATTGTAGAGTTTCCACATTTCAAGTTTACCGTTGGAAAGCTCTGTAGCAACATTGCACTGCCAAAGAGTGGCAAGTCCTTTAGTGTAACCGTTCTTTACCAACCATTCAGTCACTTGTTGGTGGGAACCTATAGGTTCATTGTGATTTTTTACGGGATGTAAAGCATAACTGAAACTGTGTTTGCCACTTGACGGAGAGTGATAATAATCCAAGGTAGGATGGAACATGAACACCAAAAGCTGCACGCCTACACATACTGAGATAATGCCCACTAAACACCTTTGCATGAGCTTGTGTTCTTTTTCTTGCAAACGTATCGCAAGTATAGCCAAGACTGGCAAGAGCATAGCAAAAGGCGGAATCATATATCTGGTAGTCGGTTTATCAGACATAGTGCAAAACAGAACATTAGCTACGCAGTCAACGACAGCGAACAGAGTTACAAACTTATACTCAAATTTCAGTTTTTTAAATTCTCTGCAAACTAGACACAGCACAACAAGAAGAGTAAAGCAGAAGAGCATAGCGCAGATAGTACGCACACCTTCTAAATTGAGAATTCTACTGCAACCAGTAAAACCGAACATAGCCCCAAAACTTCTAGCGGCAAAATCCAGAGCGAAAGAGGGTATAAAATCACAAAGTTTACTATTATCGTACTTTATAAAAATAAAACTTTTGCTGAGTATTTTAGAGTTAATGAGTATTCCTATAAAATTGCTCAACAGTACTATAAGAGAAACTTTGCTCAAGTGGGTAATATCAGGTAACACTTCTTTTTCTTCTTTATCGCTGATCAGATAGTAGTAGATAATCAAAAAGATCATAGTGATAAAGAAAGGAATATAAAGAATAAGAGCTTGGCGAACTCCACCCATACCCGTTAAGACGGCTGCCAGAATATTGAAACCTAGTAAGATATTATTTGTTTTAGGGGAATCACTGCGTACAGCTAAAGCCAAAGTTAAGAATATGAAAGCTGTATGTGGTAAGTAGTAACCTCCCCAGATGACGAAGCGGGCGTACTCTGCACTAATGGGCAACAGCAGTATTAGACCACTCAGTATACCTATCTTACCTAAATTCATCCTCTCAGTGAAGAAACAGTAACAACCCATTAATATAAAGAGCAAAGCGGCAGTAGAAAAGGTTCTCACCCAGTGCCAATCGTTGAAAATGTAGAAGAATGTTTTGTAAACGATCTGGGTACTTATGATCCTTATCTCTGTTGAGTAGCACCAATTTTTAGAGACAATGCCACCCTCATCTCTCAGCAATTTGCCTAAGATCATCTCACTGGACATATCACTATCCAGCAAACCGCGGCCGTGATAGAAAAATACACTCGTAGTAAAGATTATCCCTAGAATGAGTATTCCATAATAAGGCCAACGCTCTTTAAAATAATTCAATATCTTTTGTAACATAAAAATTACTCGCAATCCTTATTCTGATCGATAAATTCGCTTATAGCAAATCTCGGTCTGTGTTTGCTTTCTAAATAAATTTTACCAATATATTCGCCGATAACACCAATAGCAAAAATGTTAAGTCCACCAATAAACCACACTGAAGCCATTATACTTGTCCAGCCAACAATGGTATTTCCGCTGTAGTGACTCACTAAAGAATAGAGCAATATAACTATGCTAAACATAGCTATAATTACGCCGATTGCCGATATGAAACGAATGGGCTTAGTAGACATGGAAGTAATACCTTGCCAAGCAAAAGCCAACATCTTGGGAAGTGGATACTTACTTTCGCCAGCTAGACGTTCTTTGCGCTCATAATATACGCAGTCATTCTTGAGACCTATCATGGGAACGATACCGCGCAAGAATAAATTTACTTCTTGGTATTGGGCAAAAATATCTAAAGCAGAGCGATCCATCAACCTAAAATCAGCATGATTAAAAATAATCTTCGCTCCCATAAAGGACATCAATTTGTAAAAAAGTTCGGCCGTAAAGCGTTTAAAGAATGTGTCGGAATCGCGATTGTTGCGCACACCGTAAACAATATTGCAACCTTCATTGTTGTACTTATCTACCATAGCATCGATAGCGTTTATGTCATCCTGAAGATCGGCATCTAAACTTATAGTCACATCACAAATATCTTTGACAGTTAATAAGCCAGCCGTGAGGGCGTTCTGATGGCCCTGATTGTGAGCTAAACATATTCCAGAATAAATCTCTGGTTCTTGAGAAGAGAGCTCCTTGATCATACTCCAGGTCTTATCGCGACTGCCATCGTTGACGAAACATATTTTGCTCCTGGAAGAGATCTTTTTGGCCTCTTGCAGTTCTTTCAGTTTTACTTTCAGCTTTTGAGCTGAATCGAGTAAGATCTCTTCTTCGTTGTAACAGGGTATAACGAGATAAAGTACAGGTAGATCCCCAGTCATATGAACCTCAACAGATAAAAATGGCTCATCTTATTTGAACAAATTACCTTTAAGCCTTCTTCTTAAATGTGTTAATTATTAAGGCCAAGGCTCCATCACCAGTTACATTACAGGCTGTGCCAAAACTGTCTTGCAGAGCAAATATAGCCATAAGCAGAGCCGTACCTTCATCATTGAATCCGAGTACAGCTACGACTATTCCCAAAGAAGCGAGGACAGTTCCGCCCGGTACACCAGGAGCCCCTACGGCAAATATACCTAACAAAACAATAAAGAGCAATATAGTGGCAAGCTCAGGCAATTGGCCGTAAAGTAACTGGGAAACGACACAGACAAAGCAAGTCTCTGTCAACACTGATCCGCAGAGATGAATATTGGCCAACAAAGGTATAGCAAAGTCACGCACATCCTTGTCAATAACTTCACTCTTGCCAGCACACTCCAGAGCCACTCCTAAAGTGGCCGCTGAAGACATGGTTCCTAAAGCTGTCAAATAAGCGGGACCATAATGTTTAAGAACTTGCCAGCCATTTTGGCCTGAATATAAAGATGCCAAAACGTAGAGAAACGCCAACCACCGATAGTGGCAGATTATAACTACCAGAATAACGGGCAAGAAATACTTTAATTGTCCAATACTGCCTTCATAACCTAGAGCACAAAAGTTAGCAGCAATAAATATAGGCAAGATTGGTATCAGTACCTTATGCACCAACTGCAAGATCATCGCCTGAAACTGTTGCAACAGTTCCGCCACTTTATCCGCTTTGCTCCATAGCGTAGCCAAACCGATCAAAATCGCCAACAATAAGGCAGACATAACATTCATAACTGGAGGAATTTCCAGTTTAAATATGGTTTCTGGCAGAGCAATTAGACTCTCTTGAGAGTTCTGGATAGAGAGCAAAGGGATTAATTTGTAACTGACAGCTACAGCGAACAGGGCCGCTCCCACGGAAGAAGCATAGGCGAGGCCAAATGTGAAGAGCAACAGTTTTGAAACATTATCTCTCAAAGAAGCAATCGAAGGGGCCACAAACCCCAAAATGATCAGCGGAACCATAAAGAAAATGATCTGAGCACTGATCTGCTTAACAACGATCGCCAAGCGCATAAAACGCTCATCAACTACAAAACCCAGACCTATACCCACAATAACTGAGAGCAATAGGACGACTATGGTATTTGAAAGTATCTTGCGCATAAATAGAGAGTATTAAAGCTCTTCATTAAAAGTAAGTTTGTAACGATTTTTAAACTCTTCTGCAGTGAACTTGTAATTTTGAGTTCCTATGCACTCTACAGCATAAGAACCGCAGATACTGCCGATCTGAGCACAAACATTCAAAGGCATGTCGTGCAAGAGTCCGTAAAGCAATCCCCCGCGGAAGGCATCTCCCGCACCTGTGGGATCAACCACTTTTTCGACTTTAGCAGCTTTAATCTGCATAGGTTCACAATTAGCCTTATATATTGTGCTGCCCTCACTGCCGCGCGTGACAATGACAAACTCCACAATGTCAGTGATCTCGTTCTGAGTTAAGTGGGTCTTTTCTAAGAAGAGAGAAAACTCGTAATCGTTGACGATCAAGGCTTTAGCCTTTTGCACATCTTTTAAGAGCTGTTCACCAGAGAAGGCGATCACTTGGAAAGAGGGATCATAAATAAAAGGAATGTTGGCCTGACGCGCCTCTTCACAATGTTTGCTCATGCCAATAGGATCTTCAGGAGACACTATAGCCAGCTTGGTATCTTTTGTAGCACAATCACGCAGATCTAATTCGCGCCCTCTAGACATAGCTCCGACACAGACGAAAGTCAATTGGTTGTTGGTCGCATCAGCACAGATAGTACAAGTGGCAGTGAGTTCGTCTTCATGAGTGGCTATACAACTGGTATCCACACCTAAATTGTCCAAATAAGCACGATACTTTTCAAAATCGCCTCCCACGGTGGCCATAATGCGTGGAGATTCACCCAATAAAGCCATAGCATAAGCGATATTGCCAGCACAACCGCCTCGCTCTTTGAGAGCACTCTCCGTCAAAAAGGACAGATTAATGGCATCTAAGCGATCGGGCAAGATGTGATCTTTGAACTTGCCAGCGTAGCGCATGATAATGTCGAACGCCATAGAACCATTGACTAAAACTTGTCCCAACATTTGTATTGACCTCTCTTATAGTTTCGCTTGTCGATCATCTGCTTAAATGGGATCTTCCGAATTTGAGAATCCTCTGGAATCAGCGGAAGAATCCTCAAATTCATAGTTAAAATCTGCATCTTGCTTATTGCTAACCGCTTTTTTATCAGCTCTAGAACCTTTAGCACCAGGCTTCATGAGACCATCTCTGATAGATCCGTCTTTAGAAGTGCTAGCCCCTCTTTGACTCTTTTGGATCTTATTGTTGCCCGTCTGCACACTGTAAACAGCCTGACTATTGCCCTTGCTATTTTGTAAATTTTCCTGATTATTGTTCTTCCCCAAAAACAGTATAACACAAGCAGCCACAGCCAAAAGGATGAGCAAGAAGCTGATCATAATGTAACAGCCTCCATCCTTCATCCATTTTTTGAAACTGTTCCAAGAACTGTTTCTACTATCCGTCTCCGCCTCTTGCAACATACGAGCATAGGTCTCTGAAGGACTGAGCCGCTGATTAGAAGTGGAACTGTCACCTATACTCGAACTGCTTTCATTGTTGAAGTTGCGATAAGGCATATTGCGCGGCACTACAGGGTAAGAGCCACTGCTACTCCCCCAATTGCCCGTGTTCTGCGGATCATTGCTGAAACTACCAGTATTTTGAAAACTGCCAGTAGTCGTTCCAAAGTTATTGGCAGAATTTCCAAAATTGGCTTGTCCAGGATAATTGTTGCCTGCATTGCGGAAGCCACCCGTATTTTGAAAACCACCCGTATTCTGAAAGCCGCCAGTGTTCTGAAAACCGCCCGCACTAGCACTGGGAAAATTACCCGTAGCGTTGCTAAACGGCCCACCTGCACTGCCAAATGGACTACTAGTGCGAAAACCGCCAGTTGTATTACCAAAATTAGTCTGTCCCATTCCAGGGGCAGGAGGGCGGCCTATATTGCTGGTTCTCCCAAATGATGAACCTGTAGAATTGCCCGAAAAACTGAACGATCCAGTGTGGGGAGGACGTGAAGCAGGCGGATTGATCCTGTTACTGGAAGGCCTGCTTGGTTGTTGGGAAGCATTACCGCTATTTTGAGTGCGCAACTCCAGGCGTTTAGCTCTTTCGCGGGCCATCTCTTGTACTTTGGCACTACTGACTACTCTGGTACCTATACCATCAGGCCCTGGCCCGCCACTGGGCCCACCATTACCAAACCCTGAAGACATACCGTTACTCACTGGTGGACCACCTCTCTCCTGACTTTCTCTCTCCAAAATCCTCTGTTCTATGCTCAGAACTCTTTTGGGATTACGACTGTCAAGACTCTTCCCCTGCCTACTAGTCGACAAAGAAGATCTTCTGCGTTTAATTTCTTCTGATTTGCGGCTTAGAGAGGATGACATAAAATCGTTGCGCTGACGTTGACGATAACGTTTTATTTTTGGTTTATTAGGCTTAGAACTGGATATGGTATCTAAAAGCTCGCTCAATGATTGTTGTGGCTGTAGTGTTGGTACAGGCCGCATTGTTTGAGCAGGCTGCTCAGGTTGATGTAATTGGATAGCGGATGAGGCAGAGGGAGGAAACATTTGGTGTAGCGTAGTGGCCCTGCTCCCCCTAAAAGCAGGCAGGCTCACTGGAGTGATCTCTGCATTTTCGGGATAAGCTATAAATTCTATATCTTCTTCATTTAGACCAGGAGCTAAAATGTCTATTCCTAAAAATTCGCTACTTTTGAAGTGGCGCACAGGAAGCTTAGGTGCATCTTCTCGTTCAACACGCTGACGATGTATTTTTAATTTTTCATTGGCACCTTCGCTCAAATCTTCCCTCTTGCAAACAAAACTCAATATTTAGTTGCTTCTCTAATGGCCTAAAAGGGCCTTCAAGTGTGAAAAATGGTGATACGTTGCTTATGCAGGAGTAAGACAGTAATAAATCAAAAGTTCTCATGAAAGTTTATGAATTTCTTAAAGTGTGTATTTCTAACAAAGATTTAAGGGGGAACCGCTATGCCTGAAGATTGGAGCGACGATAGAATTTCTCTTGTTAAAGATGGATCTGCTAGCGTTATTACCTTAAAAAATATGTTCAACAAAAGTTATGAGCAGTTTAGAGTAAAAAAGGAGAAGGGACGTGGCGGCAGTTGCATAGTCTATGGGGCCACTCTTTTGATGGGAGAACTTAAACGCGAAGTCTTATTGAAAGAATTTTACCCCTTTAGGAGTAGCTATAGACTTTACCGTGAAGAGAAGAGTCTGGCCTTAAACTTACAGTCACCCACTGATCGTAAAAAATTAGAAAAAGATAAAGAGAAATTTTTAAAAGCCTGTGAAGAACAGATAGATTTTTACAATAAATGCGCTGAAGAAGTTGCTGATGAGCTAGTTGAAATTCAAGGGATCTATAACTTTGGCGATACTATCATGATTATGATGTCTGCAGCCAGTGGGAACAGTTGGGATATGGTTAAGGATGATAGTCTTGAGAAAATTTTTGAAACTGCACTCTCTTTGCTCGAAGAACTGAAGACGTACCATAGAAATAATCTGCTTCATTGTGACGTTAAGCCTGAAAATGTTTATATCTTCCGTAAAACACGCCAACATGTTAAACTCTTGGATTTTGGTAGCGTAATGCCGCTTAAAGACGGCACTTTGACTGGCCAAGAAAGTATATATTACAGTGGTGGATTTGTTGCTCCAGAATTGCTAAAGGCTATCGAAGTTGATGATATTGACCGGGAAGACTATTTTGGTTGTATTACTACTAAAACCGATCTCTTCTCTGTTGGGGCCTCATTATACAAAAAGGTTGTTGGTGATTGTGTTCCTCGTGATTCAAATGGACTTGTATGTTATGATGAATGTATCAAAGCTATTGAGGAGTTTTGGAATTTAGAAAGAAACGGACGCTTAAAGAATATTCCTGAACAAATGAAGGAAGAATTAATATCTTTCTTTTCTGGAATTTTGGAAGATATACCTTTAAACCGATTTAACATCGAGGACACAGAGAAACATCTATGGACTTTATTGAAGTACTCCAAAAAGTCAAGTTTAGGCGTCTATCTTCCGCTTGTTCCCCCACCTCCTCCCAATTCTACAATTACTTGGGATGAAAAAAGTTGGTTAAAGAATTTTTGCACGGAAGGTGCAGACTATCGTTTTCAGCGACTCGAGGTTTGGGAAAATACTAGAGCCATAGTTGCAAATGGAGGTTATACTTTAACTAACGGAGATTTTGTTGCACTGCCTGATAATCGAATTGATAGGTTTTCAAAATTTTATTATAAATATTCTCGAGCGTATTTCATTCCATTGAACAATCCACCTGAAATAACTGTCGTTGCAGACGACTGTCTTGACATAGCGCATAAATGGATAAAAGAAAAAACCTTTATTAATTACGAAAGATACGACGATGTTGCGGTACTAAATATGGCGGGCAGAAGAGGGCCAGGTGGCAGTGTTATGAACGGTTCTGGATCGCAGGAGGGGTATCTTTTTCGCTGCACTGACTACCATATGTTTTTGTTCCGCTATACGTCTCAAGCTGAGGAGTACAATTTAAAGCGTTCGCATCATCAATATCCACTCGATAGCAATTTTGGCGGCATATTTTCCAGAGATGTCACAGTCTTTCGTGCTGGTGAAGCGGCAGGTTATCGTTTATTGGCCGAACCCTGGAAAGTCAACATGATTGCCGTACCTGGGATGAGTAATCCTCGCACTGTTTTTGAGAACGGAGAGGAACGTATCGCCCCTGAACTCGTTGAAGGTGTAAAGAATAAGATCCGCATGATTTTCAGAATAGCTTGTGATCATGAACAAAAATGTCTCGTTTTAGGAGCCATCGGTTGCGGTGCTTTTCACAATCCGCCCAAACATGTCGCTGAACTTTTTCGCGATGTTTTGTGTGAACGAGAATTTTTTGGTGCGTTCAAAAAAATTTGTTTTGCTGTTAAGAAGACTCACAGTTCTAATGGAGATGCCAATTTTTTGGCGTTTAAGGAAATTTTGGACGGTTTTGTTCCTTGCTGTAAGTAATTTTGAGTACAAAAAGATAAATTGAATATTCAGACTTTTAGTTGCACTTCGCTCACTCTCCAAACAGGATAAAACCGCCCTTATATCCAATTTGCGCCGACTCACTCAAAATTCAAGAGAGGTCTGAGAGATGCTTTTAGTTGGTAACGGAAGGCTGATCACCCGCGATCACAATAATACTTTTTATGAAAATGGTGCTGTAGCTATCGAAGGAAATTTGATTCATGAAGTTGGCACTTACGAATCTTTGAAAGAAAAGTATCCCCAAGCCCAGTTTATTGATGCTCACGGCGGAGTTATCATGCCTGGCCTTATCAATACTCACAACCACATTTACAGCGCGTTTGCTCGTGGTCTCTCGATTAAAGGGTACAATCCCAAGAACTTCAGCGACATTTTAGAGGGTCTGTGGTGGACTTTAGATCGCAAGCTGACTTTAGAGAACGATCTCCTCTCCGCTTACGCCGTCTTTGTCGACTGCATTAAAAATGGTGTGACGACGATCTTCGATCACCACGCTAGCTATGGCGATATTCCCAACAGCTTGGATATGATAATCGATCCCGCTAAGGAACTCGGCGTGCGCGCTTGTGTATGCTATGAGGTCTCCGACCGCGACGGCCAGAAGAAGATGGAAGAGGCCGTTTTAGAGAATGAGCGGGCTATTGATAGGGCTGAGGGTGATACTAGTGATATGCTCCATGCCATGATGGGTCTGCACGCGGCCTTCACTTTGAGCAACGAAACCTTGAAGTTCTGCGCTGAACACAAGGGTGACAAGGCTGGTTTCCACGTTCACGTAGCTGAAGGACCAGCCGATGTAGCCGATTCCTTGCACAAGTACGGCAAGCGCATCGTCAATCGCCTCTACGAGCAGGGTATCTTGGGGCCGAAGACTCTGGCTATCCACTGCGTACACGTCAATCCTGCCGAGATGGAACTCTTGAAAGAGACCGACACCATGGTTGTTCACAACCCTGAATCTAATATGGGTAATGCTGTTGGTTGTGGCCCCGTAATCCAGCTCTTCAAGAAGGGTATAACTTTAGGTCTGGGTACTGACGGTTACACTAACGATATGTTCGAGAGCTACAAGGTTGGCAACATCATCCACAAACACCATCTCTGCGATCCCACCGTAGCCTGGGGCGAGATTCCCACCATGCTCTTTGAGAACAACGCTAAGATCGCCGCTCGTTTCTTCCGCAAGCCTTTGGGTGTAATTGAGAAGGACGCTTACGCCGACGTTATCGTCACCGATTACGATCCTTTAACACCGATGGATGGCAACAATTGCAATGGCCACATCCTCTTTGGCATGAATGGACGTTCAGTTACTCATACGATTTGTAATGGTAAAGTTTTGATGGCGGATCGCAAGATCTTAGTTGCCGATGAGGCCGATCTTATGAAGCGTTGCCGCGCTAGTGCCGCTAAACTTTGGCAGTCTATTAACGGATAAGGAGATAAAGTTAAATGTCAGACAGAATGACCCCCATCCCTTTTGCGGAGTTGATGAATCGCATTCTCTGCGAGTACGCCCAAACTGGCAAGATCTTCTCTGTTGATCGCCATTACCAGCCCTCTGGTGCTAAGTTGAACCTCTTTGGAGAGACTTTGGAGACCCCCTTCGGTCCCGCCGCTGGCCCCCACACCCAATTGAGTCAAAATATTATCGCAGCCTACTTTGCTGGCTGTCGTTTCTTCGAGATCAAGACGGTGCAAACCTTAGATGGTGAAGATCTCCCCGTGGCTAAACCTTGTATCAACGCTAACGATGAGTGTTACAACGTTGAGTGGTCTACAGAGTTGCGAGTGGCTGATGCTTTTGCCGAGTACGTCAGGGCTTGGTGGGTCTTAAAACTCTTAAGTGCCCAGTTCGGTTTTGGTGATCCCAATGGCTTTATCTTTAATATGAGTGTCGGCTACGATTACAAGGGCATTACCTCGAAGAAGATCGACGATTTTATCGAGGGTTTGAAGGACGCTTCTCAGACCGAGGTTTGGAAAGAGTGTCAAGAGTGGGCTTTAGCCAATATGGACCGTCTGCCTAAACTCACCCAAACTTACATTAAGAACGTCAATCCTCATATCTGCACTTCTATCACCCTCTCAACCTTGCACGGTTGTCCTCCTCAAGAGATCGAGCGCATAGCCTCTTATCTGATTGAGACGAAGCACTTGAACACCTTTGTAAAGTGCAATCCTACACTTTTAGGTTACGAAACTGCCCGCCATATTCTCGACAGTATGGGCTATGATTACATCCAGTTCGATGACCACCACTTCAAGGCCGATCTCCAGTGGAGCGATGCTGTACCGATGTTCACTCGCCTCCTCAAATTGGCTAAAGAGCACAGAGTCAATTTTGGTCTCAAGTTGACGAACACTTTCCCCGTAGATATTGCTCACAACGAGCTTCCTGGCTCTGAGATGTACATGAGCGGCCGCTCTCTCTATCCTTTGACGATGGAGCTGGCCAAACGCATCAGCCAGACCTTCGATGGCAATATGCGCATATCTTATTCGGGCGGTGCGGACAGTCTCAATATTGTACCTCTCTTCAAGGCTGGCATTTGGCCTATAACTTTGGCCACTACCATTTTGAAGCCCGGTGGTTATCAGCGTTGCACTCAGATCGCCGAGAAATTGGAAAAGGCTGGTTATGAGCCTTTCACCTGCGTTAAAGTTGGCGTTGTCACCGATTTAGCTAAGGAAGCTCGTTCCAACGTCCATCACCTCAAGGCTATTAAGCCCTTGCCTTCGCGCAAGATCAAAGACAAAGTTCCGCGCTTCAACTGCTTTATCGATCCTTGTCAGCACGCTTGCCCCATTCACCAGGATATTCCTGAGTACGTGCGTTTAGTCGGTAAGGGTGAGTATGTTGAAGCCTTGCGCCTCATTACCGCTCGCAACCCTCTGCCTTTCATTACGGGTACGATCTGCCCTCATACTTGTCAGGCTAAGTGTACGCGCAACTTCTATGAGGATGCGATCCACATTCGCCAAGCCAAGCTCACCGCCGCACGCTTGGGTGTAGAGGCGATTATTGAGGAACTCAAGGCTCAAGAGTTCCCCCACAACGATACTAGAGTGGCCGTTGTTGGTGGTGGCCCTGCAGGTATGGCGGCGGCTTTCTTCTTAGCCCGTCAAGGCTGTAAGGTAACACTCTTTGAGAAGAGCGGCGATCTCGGCGGTATTGTGCGCTGGGTGATCCCTGAGTTTAGGATCTCTTCTTGTTCGATCAAGAGGGATGCGGCACTTTTAGAGGCCACAGGCTGTGAGATCAAATTGAACACTCCCGCCCCCACCCTGGAAGAGTTGCGCAAAGATTTTGATAAGGTCGTTTACGCCATAGGTGCTTACAAACCCGGTGAGATCAAGTTGGCTGAGGGTCAGGCTCGCAACGTTATTGAGTTCATGGAGAAGGCTAAAGCTGGCGAGTTAGAGCCTTTGGGTGAGAACGTTATCGTCATTGGCGGCGGCAACACTGCTATGGACGCGGCCCGTGTGGCTAAACGCCATGAAGGTGTCAAAAGTGTCAAGTTGGTCTATCGTCGCGACCGCCGCAACATGCCCGCCGATGAGGAAGAGTTAATCTTGGCTCTGGAAGACGGTGTAGAGTTTGCCGAGTTGTTAGCTCCTAAGTCTTGGCACGATGGCAAATTGATCTGCCATAAGGTTGTTTTGGGTCAACCCGATGCCAGTGGCCGCCGCACTCCTGTAGAGACTGAAGAAGTAGTCGAGTTAGCTTGTGACGCTCTTATCGCCGCCGTAGGTGAGAAGGTGGATGGTGAGTTCTTCAAAGCTCAAGGCTTAAAAATTGACGAAAAGGGACGCGCTCTCTTGGATGAGCATTTAGCTTGTGTCGACAATCCAGACGTTTACGTTATCGGTGACGCTAAGGCTGGCCCCGCTGTAGTCGTCAAGGGCATTGCCGATGCCGCTTTAGTGGCTGAAAATATCGCTGGAGCTTACAAGTACGAGATTCCTGTCTCTGCGCGCATAACCATTGAAGAGGCCAGCACGAAGCGCGGCATATTGGCTCCTTACTCTCAGGCTTATTTAGAGAAAGATCGCTGTCTCTCTTGTAATACGGTCTGTGAGAATTGTGTCCAAGCTTGTCCTAACCGCGCCTACCAGGCTATCGATGTAGAAGGCATTGAGAAACCCGTCATACTGCACATTGACAGAATGTGTAATTATTGCGGCAACTGCACGACCTTCTGTCCTTACGACAGTGAGCCTTTCCGCGAGAAGCTCAACTTGTTCTCCACTTTGAAAGAGTTCAAAGAGAGTGATCTCCCTGGTTTCTACCGCTACGAAGCCAATAAGTACATCGTGCGTTTAGCTGGTGTAGGCAGTGAGAAAGATGTCGTTTTAGGTCAAGATCGCTTCTGCGAAGATTGCGAAAAGTTGTTGAAGGCTTTAGAGAAAAATTACTCTTGGCTCTTCTAAAATAGTTTGAGAGAGATCCCCCGCCTTTTACAGATGGGGGATCTTTTTTTTGTGCAATTGTGTATTTTGTGTTGTAAGACTGATACGTTGTGTTTGTGTTGAGCAGTGTTTCTGCAGTTTGGGCTGAAGTTTATCTGAATTATAAGTCTGCATTGTAAAAATATTTTGAACTACTATAAAATTACTAAATAAAGTTTTGAATCAAAATTTTGGATTTACACTTATTTACAACCATTTTTCTTAATTTATACTTCAAGAAGGTAAATACGACTACGTCCATTTTACCAGCATTATTTATTTTGAAAAGGGGGTATTTTTAGGCATTAAGGTCAGTCACTGGTTTTAAACAGTGACGAAATATTTGAAAAAATATTGTTGTTATAATAGGAGAATCCTATGAATAGTTTTTCAAGATTTAAAGTTTTTTCTAAAAAACTATGTTTGGGTGTGTTTACTAGCACTGTAATGTTGGGACTTACTCTGACTGGCTGTGGTGGTCACGCCAAGAATTATCATCCTGATGTAATTATTGAGTCTAATGAGTCCATTGAGTCTAATGAGTCCATTGAGTCTAATGAGTCCATTGAGTCTAA
>JAFSXH010000250.1 GCA_017444165.1 bacterium
AATGTTACTCTTTCGCTATGGCTGCTAAGCTTCTCCGTCTTCTCGCCTCCGTTACTACATCAGTCTGAGGGGTAGGTCTTCTTTGTTTTCTGCTTAGCTACGTTAGCAGTCTGAGCGAATTATCCAGTCATTCCACAATCACACACATCTTCACCTAGCCTCTGTGTTTACGAGTACATGATTACTTTTTAGTTTTGGGACTTCACCTTCTTTTGCTAGCTGTCCTCATGCACTGCCTCATGTACAGTTCCTGTTCCTAGGCCCAAAAGGCTGCTAGTGGCTTCTTTCAGCCTAACTTTCACAAGTTAAACACTGCCGTTCCCTTTCTCTTTGCCCTGAACTAGTCGGGGTTGAGACTCTCACCCTTTGGTATGTACATATGCCGCGCACATAATACAAAAAGGGGATTACGGCCTAAATACCGTAATCCCCTTTATTCTGTTGAACACAGGAAAGAGATAAACTACTAATGTTTGAAAGCCTAGATATGCAATATCGGTGCCATTTTAAAATCGCAAGAGATGACTGCAGAACCTGTCAAATTTTCAAGAGTAAATTGGAGTTAATAACTGTGTTAAATGAAATCTTTGTTTGACACACAAGTCCCAACTTTCGTGATCGGTCAAAACTTTCCTGGAGGCATAAGTGGCTGTCCGTGATCTAACTTCTACGATTAAGTTGCTCTGGCTAAGTGGGTCATTATTCGTTTGGATTTTATTTACCAATGAAATGGGGAGATGATGACTAAGGAGGACAGTGATGATTGGAAGGGGCTATGTGGCGAGAGAGGGCTGAAGTGTGTTAAGGGATAAGTGGGGTGTCCCCTAGCAATGTAAACGACTATTTAGCTTCATAAACAATCATTTCCCTTCAGCCGAAAAGGTGGCACATAAGTGGCACAGCAAGTGAATTGAATACAAAAAAAGGGTCTGCAGTTACCCGCAAACCCGCTATATTCTTGGTGGAGCTGGACAGAATTGAACTGACAACCTCTTGAATGCCATTCCAGAGTCCACCTCTTTCACCGTTTTTCATCTTGCCGTAAATGGCCGAATTTTACGGGGCTTTTCGGGAATTCTACTTGCGTTCTTTTTCACCCTCATCTCGAGGTTGGAAATTTCAGCTTTGCTTGTTGGTTGAAATTCGAGCAATTTCCACTGACTCATTGAGTTTGTTCAAAGGCGTCAACGCATAAAGCAAATTCGATGTCAAGTTAGTAAAAAAGTTCTTCAGCAGTCCCTGGGAGTTCACGTGGTCAAAAAAACGGTGTGCTATGCGATTGTCAAGTATTGAAGTGAGCTACGTCGATGACTCTCGTTCTTAGACCATCTCGCAACATCATCGCTACATGAAAAGGAAGAATCTTTCTTCTCAATTTCCAACGCTTTGCGAAGGCGTTCCAACACCGTCTTCTATCCTCTTGATGAAGGTGTAAAGCTATACAACTTGATCTAACAGTCTTCAAGTATTCGGAGAAACGCGTCTCTATCAAGACCGACGGTCGTAAGTATGCTTTGGATCAAAGATACAGATATCTCTCTGTACTGAGGGAGTACGACTGATCTCGCGTAGCCTTCTTTTCGGTATACTCTATGACTTGAGCGTTGCCGATCTAATATGAAGCCGAGTAAAGAAGTACGCATTCAATTTTTTCCAAGGTTGTGGTGTTATGCGGGGCATTCGGCGGTAGCTTCCATAAATGTTGGTAGGACAAAACCCTGTGTCACATCGCGTTCGATCTGCTCAATTCTGTTTTGATTCAAGCCACATTCGTGCAATGCCTGCTCAAGCTGACCGGCCTCAATGCAAGATTCATGCCAGATAGAAAGTGCTATATCTGCGCTCTTAGAGGCGATTTCAAGAGTCTCTCCCTGCGATCCGACGTTTACTTCAGGAAAAATGACAGTCCAACAACCTGTTTCGTCAGGTGGGGTAATTTCTGTACGTAAATAGAGCCTTTCATGAGTAAGCATACAAGTACTCCTCTTATTTCAGTACGCGTGGTGACCACACTCCAAAGTAACACTTGGGAGGCTCCACATCACTTCCTACAGCTAGTTTGGCGAGCCAATGTTTCATTGCTGCGTTGGTTCCCAGTCCTGTATTCTTCCAACGCATCTATCCCTTCCTGTTGTCGCCAATGTTAACTTTTTTTCTTACGCTAAGAAGACATCCGAGGCCCTGAATTGATGGGATGCAACAATCTGCTGTTTTTCTGCTACACTAGGCTGATTCGCCACAGAGTTGAGGCAAGATCCATGCACGAATCCGCATCTGAAGCTTTGTGGAAAACTTTGGCCAGTGTTGCTGATTCATGAGCTAGCTAAGCGTGTCAAATTTTGACGTTGATTATACATGATAAAAACATAAAAGTTTAATAAATTTAGTGCAAAAGTTAAGCTATTTGATCAAAACCGAACGACATGACACACAAAAATCTGTAAGCAGATTAGCTATAATTCCGGTAGATATAGCAATAATGATGCTTAACATACTCACCTCTGAGGATCGATAATTAAGTTCCATAAAATTTAATTAAAACTCATAACGTGGAAAATCAGCACAATTCCTTGTCCACATGCTCTAAGATAAATTTGATAAACGATTCATAGAAGGAGAGTGCGTTCTAAATAGCACTTGCTTGGGATCCGCGAGCAAACGAGTGTTTGATAAGGTAAA
>JAFSXH010000251.1 GCA_017444165.1 bacterium
ATAATATCCTTGTTAGTGATATGTGCTGTCTGTACTGTGCTATTTTCTACGGAGTTATCTATGAATGCTGAAACGAGAGCGGGTATAAAAAACAATACGGGACTTAAGCGAGAACAAAAAGTGTCATTAGATCGAGAGCTCACCTCCATGATCGGTGATAATGGCACTAAAGTTCCTGGTTTGGGTGTTATTGTTTTCCGTGACGGTAAAGAGGTCTACAGCAAGTTTTTGGGATCCAGTCGCATTGATAATGAGGATCGTTCCAAAGATCGGCCTTTTACAAGAGAGAGCCGTTTCCGTGCAGCTTCTGTATCTAAGCCTTTTACCGCTTTTACTATTATGCAACTCAAGGAGCAGGGGAAAATAGATCTGGATGAGGATATTAGTAAATATCTAGGCTTTACTCTGCGAAATCCGCATTATCCTGATATTCCTATCACGGTGCGAATGTTGGCTTCGCATACTTCATCTATTCGAGATGGCCAGATTTACGGTATTCCTCCCAGTATGAGCGTGGAGGAGTTTTTTAAGCCAGAAGGTGAATGGTATGAAGGTGGAGCTCATTTTGCTCCTCAAGGTGAGAAGCCAGGGGAGTACTTCTCTTATTGTAACTTAAATTACGGGCTTTTGGGGACGATTATCGAGTCTGTTACGGGAGAGCGTTTTGATCTCTATCAGAAGGGACATATTTTAAAACAGTTATCCATTGGCGGTGATTATGTAGCTGGCAATTTCTCTCCTCAAGAGTTTGAAAAACTAGGTACGGTTTATCAAAAGAAAGATGCTGAAGGCAAGTGGGATGAAAATGGCCCCTGGTATGGTCAGGCGGATGATTATAGAGGGCGACAGCCTCAGGCTGATATAGTTGCTCCGCAAAATCCTTACGCTGAAGGTATTCAAGAAGACTACATTTTAAAAGGATATCGTCCTGGCACTAATGCTACTATGCTCTCACCAGCTGGCGGTTTGCGCCTCTCTGTAGAAGAACTCTCCCACGCGCTTTTGATGTTGATTAATGGCGGGGTCTATGAAGGTAAACGGGTACTCTCTCCAGCTTCTATTCAAGAGATGGCCTCTAGGCAGTGGACGTACACTGAAAAAACAAATAATGGAGAGAACTATGGCGGTTCGATACTCTCTTACGGTTTGGGTTTATACCAAATAGATGGAAAGAGTACGGCGCGTTTTTGCCGAGATAAGGAATTTAATTTTATAGGACATACGGGAGAGGCTTTCGGTCTTCTCTCTTCGTGTTTCTTTCGTCCTGGCACGGGTGATGGCTTTGTTTATATTATTAACGGTACAGCTTTGGAAGTAGATAAAGATGAACGCAGTTTAGGAAAGTTTAGCAGTAATTATATCTGGGAAGAGAAGTTGACCGATGCTATCTGTCGTAGTTGCTTTATACGCTAAGGTGAATAAGATATGGGTATGATCTTTGTAAAATGTGAAATGTGCAATGGTGAGGGGCAAGTAGATTGCCCTTATTGTCATAATGATGAGGACAATAAAAAAGAGTGTCCTCATTGTGAAGGAAGTGGCAAAGTGATCTGTTTGGGTTGTTGTGGAGGTGGCTATGTCGATATGCCGGCCATGGCTTAAGGTTATAGCTTTTTGTGTTATTCTGAGTTTATGTTGGGGTTGTAAGGAGTCTGCAGAAGAGGACTTTGAGAGTGAAGAGGTTCAAGTGAGTCAAGTTGTTCCTGAACCTTCTAAGTCTCCAGAGGGTGGAATGGATATAGAGATCGTCTTCGAGAGTGATCAGAAAGTCACTTCCCCCAAAGCTGATAAATCTGATAAAGAGGAAGATATTCCCGAAAATTGGCAGCCAGTTGAAGATCCAAAAACGGACAAAGCTGCTCCAAAATCTGCCCCCAAGGCTAAAGAGAAGGTAGCCCCTGTTTCAAAAGCTCAGCCTAAAAAAGATGCGCTGCCCAAAGATGAGCCTTTGAATGGCAAGTCGGCTAAATTTGAAGTCAATATCGATTATAAAAAGTTGCTCAATAATCCTCAAGAATTGGGTTTCATTCCCGATAAGGAGCTCTTTAGAGAGTGTTATCGGCGCATTCGCACTTCATATGTGGATGAGGTCAGTGATGACAAATTGGAAGAGGGTGTCGTAAAAGAGGTCACTAAGCTCGTCAAAGCGGCGGGCAAGTCCCCAGATGGTTTGAAACACCTCGACAAAAAATACAATATTCTCTCTCAAATTGAGGATCTTTACGATAAGGATATTAATAAGGAAATTTTGACCTATTCGGCTATTCAGGGAATGTTAGTCGGTCTGGGTGATCCTTTCTCCGTTTTGATGACCCCTAAAGAGTATTCTTCTTTGCAGGAGGAGGTACAGACAAAAGGTTTTGGTGGTATCGGTGTCTATATCGAGGCGGATAAAGATAACGATAATCAGATCACCGTATTTGAACCTGTAGAGGGTACGCCTGCTTACAAGGCTGGGGTTGAACCAGGCGATCAGATCTTAGCTATTGATAACGAGAGTACGAAAAATATGGCTCTGGATATTGCCACTAAAAAGATTCGCGGACCCGTAGGCAGTTCAGTAGCTTTGAAGATCAGGCGCAAGGGAGTTGCTCAACCCTTTGTGATCTCTATAAAGCGCGAGAGTATTCATGTAGTCAGTTGTCGTTCAAAGATGTATGGTTCAACTGGCTATATCCGTATAAGCCAATTCGGAGCTAGTACGAGTGAAGAGTTTGCTAAAGAATTTGATAAGATAAAGAAACAGGGAGCAACTAGCTTTATCTTGGATCTGCGCAATAATGGCGGAGGAATAGTCGATGCCGCTGTGGGTGTGGGCAGTCAGCTTTTGCCCAAAGGAAAATTGATCGTCTACACCATAGATCGCCGTCAAAAGCGCGAAGATCTCAAATCTAGAGATAACGGCAGCATCGATATGCCCATGATAGTCTTGATCAATCGCTTTTCAGCTAGTGCCTCGGAGATTACGGCTGGATATTTGCGCGATCATAAGGTGGCTAAATTGGTAGGTGAGCGCAGTTTCGGCAAAGGTTCTGTGCAGACGGTCTTTCCTTTCAAAGATGGTTCCGCTTTGAAGATGACGATAGCGCGTTTCTATTCTCCCAGCGGCCACGTGATCGATCACAATGGTTTGATTCCCGATGTTACTTTGGAGATGGAACCTCGTTTTGTCGGTCGTCAAGGTAAAGATACTCAATTGGATAAAGCTCTGCAGATGTTAAAGAATTAGGATGATAGAGGATATGCAAGATCAAGAGAAATTTTGGCCCCAAAGTTATTATGTACAGACTTACGGCTGTCAGATGAATGTTTATGATTCGGAGATAATCGGAGCTCTCTTAGAGGAGCGTGGCTGTGCACAAGCTCCCGATGAGGCGAGTGCAGATATTGTCGTCTTTAATACCTGCTGTATCCGTGATAATGCCGATCAGAAGGTTTATGGCCGCTTGGGCGATTTTAAAAATTTGCGGG
>JAFSXH010000252.1 GCA_017444165.1 bacterium
AAAAAATAATATTGCTAGTATGCTACTATCACTCATAGACAATTTCTCCTAAGCATCAAAATGCTCGACAAAAGACTCACAAATCTTTATAGCTCCTTCTAAATCAGTAAGCTCCAAAATCTCATTGGGAGTGTGCATATAACGAATCGGTATAGCGACTATCCCCACAGCCACTCCACCATTAGCAATCTGAATAGCCTCAGCATCAGTAGAAGTAACTCCAGCCGAGGACACTACTTGGTAATCTATCCCCAATCGCTCCGCTGTATTCTTTAAAGCCAGGAAAATAGACCGACTGACATTGGGTCCCGAAACTAAAACTGGCCCTCTGCCCAAAGCAACCCTACCTAAAAGACGCTCATCTATACCTGGAGTATCGCTAGTATGACAAACATCAAAAATTAGAGCCACATCAGGTTTAAAACCATATATTGCTGAATACGCCCCTCGACAACCGACCTCTTCTTGTACAGAAGAGAGCAATCTCACCCCTAAACCAGACTTCTGAACCAGAGGAGAAGCAAAAATGCTGGCAACAGCACACATACCAGCCCTGTTATCCAAAGCTGGCGCACTGATCCTATTTCCTATCAATTCAGTATACTCAGAGACTAACGAAACAGGATCCCCTAAGGCCACCTTCTCCTCAGCCTCTCGAGCATTTCTGGCTCCAATATCGACCCAAATTTGGGTTATACCAGGTTTATTAACTAATTCAGCCTCACGAAGCAAGTGGCGCGGCTTAGTCCCCACAACCCCCATAACATTCCCACGCTCATTGCCAATTACAACTCTCTGAGCAACCGCTACGTCTAAACTCTGCGTACCCACAGGTTGAATAAAAAGCAGACCATCCTCGCCAATGTAACGCACAATAAACCCTACCTCATCGGCATGGCACTCCAAAAGTATTCTCTTATCAGCTGAAGGATTTAAATCTGCCCAAAGTGACCCCATCAGATCCCGCTCTATCGACTCGGTTGTAAAAGGACTCAGCCAACTTTGCAATGCTTCCTGCACAGACTCTTCATGACCAGACACAGCCCTAATATTCGTAAATTTATGCAAAAATTCTTTACAATCAAAACTCATAACAACACCTAAAAATCAATAACAAAAAAAAAACGCCTCTTGCGCTTCAAGTAACTAATTATAGTCCCTTCTTATTCAAAATAGCAGACTGTAATTTAGGTGAATTGACCACCTCAATCAGAAGAAACAAATTAATTCATAAAGATCAAAACTTCAGCAACATGCCCACAATCATACAACTTAATAAACTATGGATGTACCTTCAGAAGGTTTTAATTTAAAGTGTTTAAAACATATTTATATGTCCTTAGCAGATAATTCGATCCAAGATAATACAAGCCAATTCTTCACTGTAGCTCAAGCCTCCAAGTGGCTAAACAGCTTTCTAAAACTTCCTCAAATGCAGATCTTGATCAGGGGAGAGATAACCGAATATAAACCCTACTCCAGCGGCCATTTATACTTTTCTTTGGTAGACAAAGACGGTCAAGAAGCAAAGATAAGTTGTGTTATGTGGAAAGGACGCATTATAGGTCGGCATATCGATATAAAAAGTTTTAACAATGGAACTTGCGTAGATGTTTGGGGACGCTTCAGTCTGTACGAAAAACAGGGGACATTAAAATTTGAAGTTATCAACATAACTCCCGTGGGACGCGGAGCTGTTTTAGAGGAATTGGAGAAATTGCGCTTGCGCCTGCAAAGCGAAGGGCTGTTTGCAGAGGAGAGAAAGAGACCTCTGCCCGCGTTTCCTAAAGTAGTTGGCGTAGTTACTTCAGCCCAGGGTCAGGCGATACAAGATATATGTAAAACTTTGAAAGATCGCGCCCCCCGCGTGAAAATTTTGCTCTCTCCCTGTTTGTGTCAAGGAGAAGAGGCTCCAGCTTCTATCATTAGAGCTCTAAAGTTAATCCAAAATCACAACGAAGTAGATTGTATAATTTTGGGACGCGGCGGAGGTTCACAAGGTGATCTTCAAGCTTATAACTCTGAAGAGCTAGTCAGAGCAATAAGTCAATGCCCCAAACCTGTGATCTCTGCCGTAGGCCACGAAGGCGATCTGTCTTTGAGCGATTTAGTGGCCGATCTCCGTGCTTCCACTCCCACTAGAGCGGCGGAAATGGTCACTATAACTGATATGGAACGCCTGCAGAACTTGAACCAATTAAAAGATGATATACAGGAAGCTGTACAAAGATACTTATTCCAAGAATATGAGAGGCTCGATCATTTTAGTTTGCTCCTCTCTCGCCAATGTATCCATCTATTAAATTTGCAGAGAGAAAGATTGTACAATTTACAGATTCGTCTGGAAGCGGTCAACCCGCGGCTAATTTTGCACCAAAAGAGAGAAAACTTAAAACAATTAAAACAACGTTTAATCTATGCTTATAAAAATTGGTATTCCCAACAGAAGCAAACGTGGCAAAAATTATCTGAACATATCGATTCTCTCTCCCCACAAAAGACTATTTCTCGCGGTTATTCCATTGTAACTACGGATGATGATAAACTAGTAAACGAGATACATTTAATACATTCAAAAAATATATTGAGAATTTACAATAACCTCGGCTGTATAAGGGTAAAAATTGTAGATTTCTACCCTCACACCGATATTTTACAGGCCAAACCTTCTGTAAAAAGAAAAGAGAGAGCTGAACAGAGAGTCCAGGAAGATCTCT
>JAFSXH010000253.1 GCA_017444165.1 bacterium
AGTTGATGTAGCCATCTTCACTGCGCCCATAACGCACACAAGCTAAGTGGATAGATTGCATGATCTTGCGCAGACGAGCGTCAAATTCATCCACACTCCAACTTTCGTGAGAGGCATTTTGGGCCATCTCTAAACCAGAAGCGGCCACTCCTCCAGCGTTTACTGCTTTACTAGGAGCAAAAAGGATGCGAGAGCGCAAAAACTCCGTTATCGCCTCAGGCACACAGGGCATATCGGCCGCTTCAGCCACTACTAAAACTCCATTATCGATCAGATCTTTGGCATCTTCCAAGAAGAGTTCGTTCTGTGTAGCCGCTGGAATAGCCACATCGCAAGGTATATCCCAGGGAGTGCCGCCATCGAAGTACTCCGCTCCGTCAAACTCCTCGATATATTCACTCAAACTGCCTCGGCGCAGATTTTTTAATTCCATAATCCAGTCTAACTTGTCCTCATCGATGCCATCAGGATCGTAGATCATCCCTAAAGTATCCGACATAGTTAAGACCTTAGCCCCCATAGCTATGGCTTTTTTGGCTGCAAATTGGGCCATATTGCCCGCTCCAGAAATGACGACTCTCTTCCCTTCTAAGGTATCATCGCGCCGTTTCAACATTTCTTCGATAAAGTAGATAACTCCAAAGCCCGCCGCTTCAGGACGGAGCATAGAACCACCCCACTCTAACCCCTTGTTGGTGACCGCTCCAGAAAAACGACTAGACAACTTTTTATACATACCGAAGAGGTAGCCGATCTCCCGTCCACCCACACCTAGACCACTGGAGACCACATCCAAAGTAGAGCCAATATGGCGGTAGAGTTCCGTCATAAATGATTGACAGAAGCGCATAACTTCCATGTCCGATTTGCCTTTAGGATCGAAATCTGCGCCACCTTTGGCCCCCCCTAAGGGCAGACAGGTCAGAGAGTTGCGAAAGACCTGTTCGAAGGCCAAAAATTTCATTATGCTCAAATTTACACTAGGATGGAAACGCAAACCACCTTGGAACGGTCCAATAGCGTTGCTCATCTCCACGCGATAGCCGCGATTTACTTGAACGTTGCCCAAATCATCTACCCAAGGCACGCGGAAGATGATCGTTCGCTCTGGTTCGACTAGACGCTCCAAAACCTTGACTCTTCTATAGACAGGATTTGCTTCCACAACGGGAACGACCGAAGCGAAGACTTCACGTATAGCTTGTAAAAATTCTGGTTGTCCTGGATTGCGCACGGCCACTTGGCCCATAATTAGATCGAGAGTCGTAGTTTTCAAGCTCATAAGACGGGAAGATCCTTCGCACAAAGATTTTAGAGTTTTTTCTTGTTATAATAACTCTCTTCCTGTTATTTGCTATTTTCAAGTGAGGGAAGTCAGCTCTAAGTGTTGAAGGCGCGGTTATCGGATTTTAATCTATTTTAACTTTCTTTGGAGTGTGCTGGTTGTGAGCAATAAAGCCCTTGAGCTATACGCCCCCATTTCAGGGCAGACAATCGATCTAGAGCTCGTCCCCGATCCCGTCTTTGCTAGCAAGATGGTGGGAGATGGTCTAGCTATCGATCCTACTTCAGAGGTTCTCTTGGCCCCCTGCGATGGCGTGGTTAAGACGATCCACAGTTCTAAACACGCTTTGACCTTGACCCATGAGAGCGGTTTAGAGATCTTGATACACATCGGTTTAGATACCGTCTCTTTAAAAGGTGAAGGCTTCTCTCCACGGATCAACATTGGAGACAAAGTAACTCAGGGTCAGCCTTTAATTAGCTTTGATGCCGCCTTGATCGCAGAAAAAGCCCGCAGTTTAATAACTATGTTCCTAGTAACAAATGGCGATCTTATCGATAAACTTGAAGTTAATTCTGGCAAGAAAAGAGCGGGTAAAGATACCTGTTTAAAGGTCTTCCTCAAGAGCGAAGCCGCTCAAAGTTCGACGGAAGAATACTCTGCCAAAGTGGAGTCTGCCGACATAGAAGTTCTCAACCCTCAAGGCTTGCACGCCCGCCCCGCCGCTGTCTTGGCCAATTTAGCTAAACGCTTCAAATCAAAGATCGAAATCGTTCGTCAAAATCAAGCGGCCAACTGTAAGAGCGTAGTAGCTTTAATGAGCCTGCAAGTTCTCAAAAATGATAGGGTTAAATTTAGAGCCGCTGGAGAAGATGCTCAACAGGCGATCAAAGAGTTGAGCCAAGCTCTAAAAGAGGGCTTGGGCGAAGATATCAGTGCAAGTACTCCTAGCCTAGCCTCACCTGCAAAACTCCCTTCTGCCACTCCAACGAAACTAACCATAGACACAAATCGCCTCTTACACGGAGTAAGTGCTTCGCCTGGAATTGCTGTAGGCCACATCTACCAAATGAGTCACCCCGAATACGAGGTAAACGAAAAGGGCGAAGATCCCCAGAGTGAACGGGCCAAATTTTCCAAAGCTATTAATTCCGCTAAGAGCGAGTTAGAGTTCTTAGAGAACAACATGAAAGCCCAGGCCGATCCTAACAAGGCTGGAATATTCGCCGCCCACCGCGAGCTTTTAGATGATCCCGATCTCATCGAACAGACTCACGAGAGTATCAATTCGGGTAAGAGTGCCGCCTTCAGTTGGCGCGAAGCCTACACCCAACAGGCGGAGAACCTCTCTAAGCTGAGCCACGAACTTATGGCCGCCCGCGCCGCCGATGTGCGCGATATTGGCGAAAGAGTTTTGCGCCTCTTGATAGGTGAAAAGGTTAGTTTAGCCCACAATTATCCAGAAGATACGATCCTCATAGCTGAAGATCTCACTCCCTCTGATACGGCCACTTTAGATCGCTCCAAAGTGATGGGCTTTGCCACAGTTTTGGGAGGAGCTACTTCCCACGTGGCAATATTAGCTCGCTCCTTAGATATGCCCGCTCTGGCTGGTATAAATCCTAAAGCCCTCAATATTGCCAACGGTACGAAGGTCATCCTCAACGGCAACAAGGGAACTTTAGAGTTAGATCCTTCAGAAGAGCACTTCAAAGAGGCTCAGGCTAAACTCAAGGCCCAACGGGAGCGCAATCAAGAACTTATGAGCCGCGCTCAGGAAACGGCCACTACAAAAGATGGCCTTAGAATTGAAGTTGTAGCCAACATTGGATCCCCTACAGATGCTCAGGAAGCGGTTAAACGCGGAGCTGAGGGCGTAGGACTCTTGCGCAGTGAGTTCCTCTTTATCGGTCGAGCCACTCCCCCCAGCGAGGAAGAGCAAGCGGATATTTATATCCAGATAGCTAAGACACTCGGAGAAGATAAACCCTTAATAATTAGGACTTTAGATGTGGGTGGAGATAAACCCCTTCCCTACCTGCCCATTCCTACTGAGGAGAATCCCTTCTTAGGAGAGAGAGGAATAAGGGCTACTTTGACCCGCCCAGAAATTTTGCGTACCCAATTTAGGGCCATTTTGCGGGCCGCCGACTTTGCCAAAGTGCAGGTAATGCTGCCAATGGTGACAACGATTGACGAATTCCGCCAAGCTAAAGCCATCTTTGAAGAAGAGTGTAAAAAGGTTGGTAAAAAGGCACCTTTGGGAGTCATGATCGAGATCCCCGCCGCCGCTCTGCTCAGTGAAGTTATAGCTAGAGAGGCCGATTTCTTCTCCATAGGCACAAACGATCTCACTCAGTACACGATGGCCATAGACAGAGGTCATCCAAAGTTAGCCCCTATGGCTGATGGATTGAGTCCCGCCGTCTTGCGTCTCATTCGCCTCACCGCTCAAGGAGCCCATGAACACAATCGCAAGGTTGGAGTCTGTGGAGGCATAGGCGGAGACATACAGGCCACGGCCATTTTGATAGGTTTGGGAATTGATGAATTGAGCGTAGCCGCCCCCGCTGTTCCCGCTATAAAAGAGCGCATACGCAATTTAGACATGGCTTATTGCCGCCGCTTGGCTGAGAAAGCTCTGACTTGCGCCAACGCTGAAGAAGTACGCAAATTGCAGGAGGGAATCGAGCTGTGAACATTTTCAAAAAAGCCTTTGGACTGATGCAACAGATCGGTAAAGCTCTGATGTTGCCAGTATCGGTCTTGCCCGTAGCGGGTATCTTGCTGGGAGTTGGCTCTTCCAAATATAGCTGGGTTCCCGATAATCTCAACGAACTGCTAAAGAGCAGTGCCAGTATATTTCTCACTCTGCCCCTCTTGACGGCCATCGGAGTCACTATCCTCAAGATCATGGCCGAATCGGGCAACGTAATCTTTGCTAACCTGCCCTTGATCTTTGCCATCGGTGTGGCGTTGGGGCTTACGAAAAATGACGGTGTCTCCGCTTTAGCCGCTGTAGTCGGTTACATGGTTATGAATGCCACTATGGGCGTTATGGCTCAAATTCAGGGTGCTGAAGGGGCCACTAGCCAGATCATGGGCATAACGAGTATAGATACGGGTGTATTTGGAGGTATCCTTATCGGTATCGTAGCGGGATATCTATTCAACAAGTATTACCGCATCGATCTGCCTCCATATCTAGGTTTCTTTGCGGGCAAAAGATTTGTGCCTATCGTCACCGCCTTTGCCGCTATCGCCACGGGTATCGTTTTGAGTTACATCTGGCCCCCTATCGGTGGTTTTATCTCCCGTGCTGGTAACTGGGCCGCCAACGGCAATCAGCTCTTTGCCGGTGTCCTCTATGGTGTAGTTGAACGCGCCCTCTTGCCCTTCGGTTTGCATCACATCTGGAACGTGCCTTTCTTCTTCCAAATGGGTGAGTACGTCGATGCTAACGGAGTTGTCGTCCACGGTGACATTCAGCGTTTCTTTGCCGGCGACCAGACAGCAGGTATCTTAGGTGGAGGCTTCTTGGTAAAGATGTGGGGACTCCCCGCCGCCGCTATCGCAATTTGGCACTGTGCTAAACCAGAAAACAAGGTTAGAATCGGCGGTATCATGGTATCGGCCGCTTTAACCTCTTTCTTAACTGGTATCACTGAGCCCATCGAGTTCTCTTTCCTCTTTGCCGCCCCTATACTTTACGTAATTCACGCTCTCTTAACGGGCAGTGCTTTCTTCGTAATGAACTACGTAGATGCTCACATGGGCTTCACCTTCTCGCAAGGTTTTATCGACTACATACTCTACTTCAATCACGACATTAGACCGACTGTAGTCTTAATTTTAGGCCCCATCTACGCCTTGATCTACTACGGAGTATTCCGCTTCCTCATCACTAAGTTTGATCTGCACACCCCTGGACGCGAAGAGAATACCGAAGATGTCGCCGCCACCTCTGGCAACAGCAGTGAGTTAGCGGCCAAAGTCTTAGAAGCCTTAGGTGGTCGCCAGAACTTGGCCAGTTTAGATGCTTGTATCACCCGTCTGCGCGTCGGTTTGCACGACATTAAAGCCGCCAGTCCCGATACCCTCAAGGCTCTGGGAGCCGCTGGTGTGGTCGTAGTCGGCAACAACCTCCAAGCTATCTTTGGCACACTCTCCGAAAACCTCAAGTCGGACATAGAAGAGTACATTAAATCTAATGGCGATGCCAATGCCGCTCCTCTGCCGACCTCTGCCCCCAAGAGCGAAGGTATAGATCTCGCCAAAGTGACCGTATCCGCTCCGATCAAAGAGAAGGCTCAATCCTTCTTAAAACTCTGCGGTGATCGCGCTAACTTAGAAGATATCCGCTTGGTAGCTATGACCCGCGTCAGCTTCAAGCTCAAAGAATTAGCGAAATTGCAGAGCGAAGAGTTAGAGAAAGCGGGCTTCGACTTAATGCCCCTCAAGGACAACAAGGTTCATCTCCTCTGTCCTTTAGATGAAGCTCAAGAGATGGCCGCGGCTATCTATCAGGCTTAAAAAAAAGGCTGTCGCAACAAAAAATGCGACAGCTTTTTTTTATCGTACGATTTTTGCCATAATGTGTGTTTTTTTGTGTTGGGCAGTTTTAATTAGTAGAGTGGAGTGTGAAGTGTGGAGTTAGGAGTGAGGAGTGTGGAAAGAAATAATTAATTCATTGTTAATTTCTAATTGCTAATTTCTAATTAATCCTTTGGGGCAGGCTTCGCTTGGGCGTGTGTTAAAGCGTGCTTTTATGTCTAAGTCAATTTACGATCTGTTGGATGCCATTCGCGCTAAATATACTGTTAAAAAAGATGTTGGGGCGGCGTTTGAAGAGGCTTGTGTTTATTTCTTGAAAAATTGTCCTGGTTGGGGCAATGTTTTGGAGGATGTCTGTCTTTGGCAAAATTGGGAGTTTTGCGATGGGCAGGATACGGGAATTGATCTGGTGGCCCGTGATCGGATTGATGGGACTTATTGGGCTATTCAATGCAAGTGTTACGACACGGAGCAGGAGCTCAATTTTAAGCAGACGGCTACATTTTTTGCTAAGGCTGGGGAACCTAAGTACAATTTTGGCCATTATTTGTTGATTACCAGCGATTGCCAGATCTCTAAGAACCTTGAGAAGCACATTGAAGGCCTTGAAGGGAAGGCGGTACTATTGACGGCCGCTTCTATCGATCAGCTCGATTTTGATTGGTCTGATTTTTTATCTAAATCTCACACCGAGAGGGTTAGCCTCAAATTGCGTCCCGATCAGCAGGAGGCTTTAAGTTCTGTCTTACGGACTTTTGAAAAACATGATCGGACGCGGCTAATCATGGCTTGCGGAACGGGCAAGACCTTTGTCTCTTTGAAGATTGCCGAAACTTTGGCTCCTAGGGGGACGGTGCTCTTTTGTGCGCCTTCGATTGCTCTGGTCAGTCAGTCTTGTGCGGTTTGGAACAAATTGACTGGGCTCGATATGCAGTTTCTCGTGGTCTGTTCTGATTCAAAGGCCTCTAAGGCTGGGAACGATCACATTGGAGAGACTCTGGCTAATTTGCCTTATCCTGCTACTACCAACGCTCAGACTTTGGCGACTAACTTTGCCCGTTTGGGGGATGGGTTCAAGGTTACTTTTACTACTTATCAATCGATGGATGTGATCTCTCAGGCTCAAAAGTTGGGCTTGCCTGCTTTTGATCTGGTTATCTGTGATGAGGCCCATCGCACGGCGGGGGCTAAGTTTGAGGGGGATGATCCTAAAGTTTTTCAGTTGGTACACGACAACGATATTATTAAGGCCGAGAAGCGTCTGTACATGACGGCTACGCCTAAAATTTATACGGATAAGGCCCAAAAATCTAAGCGTGGGGAGACCTTCGTTCTCTCTTCTATGGATAATGAGGAAATTTACGGGCCAGAGGCCTACTATCTGCCTTTTGATGTGGCGGTAGAGAAGGGATTATTGGCCGATTATAAAGTTGTGGTCTTGGCCGTTCCTGAAGAATTGGTAGAGAGCTTAGACTTAAATGGCGAGGTGGAGATAGATCAGGCTTGTAAGATTTTGGGCTGTTGGAAGGAGCTGGTTTATCATGGTGACGATGGCGAGGCCAACGAGAATGAGCCGCTGATCGTCAAGGATTTTAAAACTATGCCTGTGGGAGTGGAACCTCTGCGCAAGGCGGTGGGCTTCTGCCATTCCATAAAATCTTCTCAATCTATAGCCGAGACTTTTGGAAAAGTGATCGACAATTATCGCAAGTTATCGGCAGGCAAGATCGCTCTGAATTGTTCTCTTCAGCATGTGGATGGAACAATGAACAGCCAAGAGCGTCACAAAAAATTACATTGGCTCGCTGAAGATTCTGGCGGAGAGTGTCGCATCCTGACTAACGCCCGCTGTTTGGCTGAGGGTGTCGATGTTCCCGCCCTCGATGCGGTACTCTTCTTTAGCCCGCGCAAGTCGAAGATCGACATTGTCCAGGCTGTGGGCCGCGTTATGCGCACTTTTAAGGGCAAGAAGTACGGTTACATTATTCTGCCTATCGTCGTTCCTGCGGGTCAAGAACCAGAAGAGGCTCTGGATAAGTCGGATAAATTCGATGTAATTTGGGACGTACTCCAAGCCTTGCGCAGTCATGATCGGAGGATCGATGCGCGGATAAATGCTATAAATTTACCTAACAAAGCTAAACAAAATGACTCGACCAACGTTGGCGATCTGGCCGAGGAAGATTCTGGACAAGCTCTGGAGCAGGCCTCCTTGAATTTATCCTACAATCGCAGATTGCAAGAGGCCATCTACACCAAATTAGTAAAACGCTGTGGAGATCGCATTTACTGGGATAGCTGGGCCGCCGATGTGGCTCGCATGGCTGAGGAACACATCAAACATCTAAAGACTCTGATCAGCGAAAATTCCCAAATAGGCCGAGCCTTTGCCGAATTTCATCAAGGCTTGAGGGAGACTTTAAATCCCAATATTAGCCAAGATAGTGCCGTTGAGATGATAACTCAACACATAATTACTGTACCTATCTTCAATGTTCTCTTTAAGGATTTTCAATTTAAAGATTCTAACCCCGTCTCCATAGCTATGGAGCGTTTCCTGGACTATCTGCCCAGCCGTCAAGTTACCGAAAATGAAGACGACTTGAAAGATCTTCAAGAACTCTACGCCAGCATAGAACGCCGCGCCAAAGTTGTCACCTCCGCTCAAGGCCGCCAGAACCTGATAAAAGATCTCTATGAAGAGTTCTTCAGCAAGGCTTTACGTGCCACTAAAGACAAATTAGGTATAGTCTATACCCCCTCCGAGGTGGTCGATCATATCTTGTACTTCACCAACGCCATCTTGCGCGAAAAATTCCAGACATCTTTAGCTGAACCCAACGTCCATATTCTAGACGGTTTTGCTGGCACAGGAACCTTTATCGCCCATTTAATCGCCGATCCTAATTTAATTGACGATAATCATTTGCGTTACAAATACACCCACGAACTGCACAGCAACGAGATCTTACTCTTAGCCTACTACATAATGGCAGTAAATATCGAACAGGCCTTCCATCAGCGTCTCAACCAGATTGAAGAAAATTCAACTTACCTCCCCTTCAAAGGCGCAGTGTTGACCGATACCTTCCAGATGGAAGAACACGATGAGAGAGACTTTTACAATATCTCCTTCCCCGAAAACTCCGCCCGCGCCCAAGAACAGCGCAAGGAAAAGATCAGCGTAATCATCGGCAACCCGCCCTATTCCGCAGGCCAAAAAAGTGCCAATGACAACAATCAGAATGATAAATATCCAAACCTAGATTCAAGAATAGCCGCTACCTATGCTGATTCTGGAACGGCCACGAGAAAGAGCGTTCTTTACGATTCATACATAAGAGCGTTCCGCTGGGCCACAGATCGCATAAGTGAACGCGGGGTGATCTGTTTTGTAACCAACGCAGGTTGGCTTCGCAGTTTGGCGATGGATGGATTTAGAAAGCACTTGTTAGAGGATTTTGACGAGATCTATGTTTTTGATCTGCGCGGCAACCAGAGAACAAAAGGTGAAGAGTCACAAAAAGAGGGAGGCAAAATCTTCGGTCAAGGTTCTCGTGCTCCCATAGCCATAACGCTATTAATAAAGTATGGCAATGAAGAGAAAGAGCCTGCACAGATCCATTATTACGATGTGGGCGATTACCAAAAGCGTGAAGATAAGATAGCCCAACTGGTGAAAGCCTCTCAAAAGTACAAAGCTGGTATACCTGTGCATGAAGTTTTGGCTTGGCAAAGTCTAAAACCAGATGAACACGGAGATTGGTTAGACCAGCGCAAGGGTGAATTTAACGATTTTCTGCCCATAGGTATAAACAAGGATAAAGAGCCGTTGGGAATATTCACAACGTGGTCTTTGGGAATTGCCACAAACAGAGACATTTGGGTTTACAATTTTTGTTTGACAAAATTACGTGACAATGTGAAAAATTTAATAAAACGCATGAACGCTGAAATAGATAGATTTAATAGCGGGGCGAATTTAAGTCTACGATATGATAAAAAATTATATAGTTGGGCTGGTAACGTGGTAGAGGCATACGTCAATAAGAATAGGCATTTACCATACGAGGATAAGGATTTTATATTAGCTTCTTATCGTCCATTCTGTAAGCAATTTTGCTATTGTACACCGTCTTTCACTCATAGACCTTATCAAATGTTTAAATACTTTCTCGTCCCCAGCGAGTCCGCAAATAACCTTTGCCAACCCGCCACAGAAGGCCAGGGCGTACTTGACCTGCGCACTATAACTCTTACCTTCGATGGAGAGAGCGAAGGATCGCAACCCTTGCAAAATGTGCTTATAGTCGTTTCAGGGAAAAGCAATGATTATTTTAGTGCTTTTTCTTCTAAAATACTTATAGATTTGGAATTTATTCATCACGGACAGTCTTTCCCCTACTACCACTACACTCTCAACTCTCCCAACTCCCCTGAAGACGACCTCTTCAACTCTCCCTCCACTCTCAACTCTCCCCACTCTCTCAACTCTCCCGAAGCCGACCTCTTCAACGCCCCCAACGTTGCGACCAGTTCCTCAGAACCGCCGCAAGGCAAACATTCTCCAGCCGCTTTTGTGCGTTATGAAGCGATCACCGACAAAACGTTAGAGACGTTCAAGGCTACTTATCCTAATGCCGTCTCCCAGTGCAGTGATCGCCAGGAGCTGACCAAGTTAGACATATTCTGTTACATCTACGCCATCTTCCACCACCCAGAATATAAAGAGCGTTTTGCCACCAATTTAAGCAAAGAGTTGCCGCGCATACCCTTAGTAGAACGGGCCTATTTCGAACGCTTCGTGCAGATCGGCCGTGAATTGTTGCGCCTCCACGTGAATTATGAGGATCAGAAACCTTACAAGGTCAAAGAAGTGTTAAGCAAACACCACCCCGAGGAGATCAGCGAGAAGAGACCTGGCCGAGTGACTAAGTTATTCTGGGCCAAAAAACGTGACGAGCAAGGTAAGTCCGTCCCCGACTACACTCGCTTAATTTACAACGAATACCTTACGCTGGAAGGTCTCCCCGAAGAGGCCCAACGCTACACGATCAACGGCAGAAGTGCCATAGATTGGCTAATCGACCAGTATCGAGTAAAGGTTGACGATGATACAGAAATCAGAAAAGACCCCAACGAGTTCGCCCCCGATAAACCGCGCTACATTTTAGACTTAATCGAGAAAGTATTAACTGTGGCCGTTAAGAGCCTTGAACTTATTGATGAACTGAAACAATTACCAATATAGATAAGAAAGGTTATGAGATGGTGTAAAAGTTATGAACGAAAGTGCGCGCTTACGAAAGTTGAAAAACAAAAAAACGCAATTTACAACCTGAATAAACTTTAACCTAAACTGTGGAAACAGTCGTAGAGGAGACAGTCAGTTTTTTCGGTCCAGCCCCTGCGAACGAAGTGAGTACCCCCGAAAAAAGTTGACGCTCCAGAAACAACCTGCACGAAATACAACCAGAATGCAGACCTGCCCCACACAAACACAACGTATAAGGCTTACAACGCAAAAACGTACAGGCTAGACGAAATTTGGCCTTTTGCGGTGAACCGACCTCTCGGAGAGCAGGAGGAGAACCCAAAAGGACACAACTTCAGGCACAACGCACAGGGTTACAAGGCAAAAAAACGTACAGGGATAAAGTGTAGGCCTATACAGTAAGTTCGCTGGCTTTTTTCTTAAATTCTTCGGTAGTAACATTGAGCTCATTTGCAGCTTGCTCTAATGTCAAAAAGCCCTGTTCAATAAGACCGATCAGCAGAAGTAACTTGCCCTTGGCCATGCCCTCAGCTATGCCTTCAGCTCTGCCCTCGGCTCTCTGTTCTGCGAAGGTTCTCTCTTCATCATATTCAGTAAGACACATACGCTTTACCTCCGCCTTATTGGATATAAGAAAAGGCTTAATCAGTGAATCATCAGATAAATCATTTAAGGCCTTATCTATCGATTCTTCCAGATTATTTGCAGTTTTTTTGTGAA
>JAFSXH010000254.1 GCA_017444165.1 bacterium
CTGGATAATTTCAGTGTTAAATTTTCTACACCCCAATGTGTAGCTATTTGTGGAGAAAATGGAGTGGGCAAGACCACTCTGGCCAAACTATTAGCGGGAATTTTGCGTCCCCAAAAAGGTTCGATAAAAGTAAAAGGCCAGGATATAACTAAACTCCCCCTCCATTTGGTAGCTCCTATTATCTCTTTCGTACCCGTCAATGCTCAAAAACAGATCTTATCTCCTACGATCAAAGGAGAGATAGCTTTTGCTCCTAAATGCCAGGGCCGAACGTCTAAAGAAGTAGAAAGTACGGTCAAAGAATTGTTGGAACTTACGGGATTAGATCAACATGTCAGTTCTAATCCTTACGAGCTGAGTACCTGCAATTTATATTTGTTATCTATAGCCGCCGTGTTAGCTTTGAAAGCTCCTATCGTAATCTTCGATGAACCGACTTTACATGCAGATTTACCATTTATGCGCACTTTTCTAGATATTATAGAATACTTACTCAAAAAAGATACTCTGGTAATTGTCATATCTCATGATAAAGAATTTATAGATCTAGCTTGTAAACAGACTCTGCTACTCAATTAAAGAAGGAGAAAACCATAATATTTTCAAAACTCTCGGCAAAAATATTGGAGGATTTATGTGCTGGACTTCAACGCTTTTAGCTATACCCGCGCTCACTATATTGGCTTTTGAATTTATATCTTCAACCAGACCAGATGCTCACGTCAGAGCGGCCGCCGAGCAAGTGGAAGACAAAACTTTAGAGTATATCTCCCCTAACCATGCTAGGTTGCGCTTCTCTTTCCCCTTCCATAATCCAGGTACTCAGCAAGGTCTGGTAATCGATGCTTCGGCCCATATGCAGCCAGTAGGTTTGCGCTATTCCGATCTTCGTCCTGTGGTCAAGATAAACCATGAGTTTGCCCCGCGTACAGATGGTTATTGGGAAGCGGTCATTGTTAAACCTAACAAAAAAGTGAGATCCCAGGTGGAGATCTTGCTCACCGCTCATGATATTAAAGCCGCCATTGCAGACTTGGGAGAATTTAGCGTTGAGGTAAACTTCAAATATTACTGCCGCACTCCCATGAAGTATCGCCATCAAGTCTTCAATTTCAATATAAAAGACTTTAAAGAGATCCCCTTTGAGGGTATAGAAAAGGTCAGTGTTGAGCCTCCTAAAAAGGAGATCGATCCAAACGCTACGGCTATCCCTGTCTCTACTCCTCTGCTCATGCCAGGCGACAATATTGTTGAGACTGTTAAAAAGTACACTAAAGATATTGCCAAACCTGGTGATATTATCGCTTTAGCTGAGAGTCCAGTGGCGATTATGCAGGGTCGTTTGGCTCACTGTGAGGATATAAAACCTCGCTATCTGGCCCGCCGTCTCAACCTTTTCTTCGACATGAATTCCTCTCTCTCGTCCTGTTACTCCTTAGAGATGGCCTTCCGTGAGGTAGGTACAGCTAAGATCCTCTATGGTATGGCTATGGGCCTTTTGGGAAAACTCATTGGCAAACCAGGTGAATTTTACCGCGTCACTGGACGTATGGTTGCGGCCATCGACGATTGCACGGGAACATTGCCGCCTTTCGATAAACATGTAGTCTTAGCCCCCGCCTATCCGCGCCAAGTTTGCGATGAAATTAAACAGGCAACTGGTTTAGATGTGGCCGTAGTCGATGCCAACGATCTCGGCAAGGTCGATGTTTTAGCTATCAGTGATAAAGCTCGTGCCTCAGAAGTAGTTGAAGCTCTCAAGCCCAATCCTCAAGGCAACGCCAATGAGATGACCCCTATCGTTGTTATTCGCGGACGCAAAGAGTATGTTGAGGCTCAAACTAGGGCTTTAGAAGAGAAAGAAGAGACTGAGGCCCCAACGATTTAATGATAGCTCAAGATCTTTTAGGAAAGCCTCTGGCAGAAAAGATCAATAACCAGACACATTTAGCCGCCGAGGAATTGCGCCAGAAAGGTGTGGTTCCTCGTTTGGCTATCTTAGATGCCACTGGTGATCCCGCTTCTGCCGCTTACGCCCGTACGAAGATGCGTTTGGCCTCCTCTATGGGTGTAGAGGCTCAACTCGTGCAGGCTGATAATTTCTTGGATACCCTCCAGAGAGTAGCTGCAGATCC
>JAFSXH010000255.1 GCA_017444165.1 bacterium
ACCAAGCAAGCGGTCTACGCAGCAACTACCACAACTGGACGTAGCACTACGCCCTCTATCCCGTCAGCCGAAACATTCGGGAATACTTTCCTCAAAATTTGGAACGCTCCATTGACATCTGCATTTATTGTCCTGCCGTTATTAGCCTTAAATAAACCTCGATAAAACCGTCTGCTTTTATCGTAGTTATCCTTTGTCGGGGCTTCTCCGTCCAAGAAAGATGTACCGCTCGTATAGCTTTCCTCGGTGAGAATTACTGCTATACCTTTCTCTTTAGCTTTATACTCAATCATCTGGATTAGCCGTGCAAAAGGAATTTGGACAAAATGCTGGTTCACTCGTTTGGACAGCTTACTATCCTGCTTCCATTCCTTGTTTTTGCCAATTACTATGGTGGAAATTCCCTGTTTGACACATTCATCTACAATCAGACGACTAGCCTTGTGCATATAATCGTCAATGCGGCGATTCCGCTTATCGGTCAGTCTGTTTAGTCGAGCAGAAGAATACCTGCCTGTAGTCATCATGCAAACGCTTTGCCAGTAGGAGTGTTCCTTATTATAGAATTGGTTTACCGATTTAGGAGCCTTGCCATTGATAATTAATGGGGCTATCCCTGTGTTGGTAACCATGGTCAAAAGATTGTCAACTCCGATGTCAATGCCAGCATATCTGCCGTTATCTTCCTGCTGAATTACTGGTTTTAAAGTATAGACAATCTCCATGACAATGTTCTTGCCACGGGGGATAAATCTCACTTGTTGAAATGTGCTGAATTTATCGACTTTATCTCCATCGCTGGCAAATACTGGTGTTACCTTAAAACCGTTGAATGTCTTGGGAAATCTAATCTCGCCGTCTTTCAGCTTGCAGTTTTGATTAGTCATGACAAGAATAAATTTGCCGTCCTTAGGTTTGTATTTTGGCAACTTTGGTCGTCCAAGATATTTTTCCTTATGTTTCTTCCAATCTTTGATAGCGGCGAAAAAAGATTTCCAGTTATTATCCAGTAAACGCAAAACCTGTTGGGCAGACTGAGCCGTAGGCATAGCCTTATAATCGGGGTATTCCAAATCATGCTTCAGAATCTGGTCTAAATCTTCGTAGCGCAACCACAGTCATTCCTTGATAAACTTGTTGCGGACAAGATAGTTGGCATGGTTGTACAGATTCTTGGACAAATGACAGAACTCGACAATCATCGGATACCAAGGAGAAGACGGACGAATCAGATGTTGTTCCACTTTGGTCAAGGTATCTTCAGCTTTCCTCGCCATCCTCTATCGCCTCCTTTATCTTCTTTAGTCGTCTGCGACTGGAATATAGCTTCATTGAGTAACAATGCAGTAGATTGACGATTTCTTCAAATACTTCCTGTGTATCCAATTTTACGGAGCCAACCTCGCTCATGACCACGATTTCGCAGTTGTATTTTTGGAATAGGTGATGGAATAGCCCAAATCCCACACGAGAGAGCCTATCCTTGTAAGTCACTACAACTCGCTCAACATGACCTTCAAGCACTTCATCAAGCATTTCGAAGAAGTCTTTACGTTTTTCAAAGCTGATACCACTGGCAATGTCGGAATAAATTCCAGAAATAGTGTAGCCGTTGGAAAAGCAGAATTGCTTTAGCAAAGAAATTTGATTCTCAAGGTCAGGTTTTTGCTTGGCGGTTGAAACACGAGCATAAATGAATGTCTTACGTTTCATGTCTTTGTTCAGAAAACCATAGACATCATCTTCATTGTAGTCATACCGCTTGTTAGGGAGCATAGTCACTCGAATTATGCCAGTTTTAACATATTTTGTGAGTGTTTGACGAGTTATGCCGAGCACTCGAAGCACATCTTTAGCTAACATACCGAGTGGATTATATCATACATTATATAAAATGTATATGGTATTTTATATATTCTTAATAAGTTATTTTACTATACAAAAAGACAAAACTCCTGTCTAAATTCGTAATGCTTAATTTGTAATGAGATAATTATTTTTTGCTTTTCAAAAAGGCTACGCTCTCTCAAGTAGAATAGATTTGTATGGAAATAATGACATATACAGACAATCAAGCCGTAGACAGGGCTGTAGAAATTTTACAAAATGGCGGAGTGGTGATCTATCCTACCGATACTCTTTACGGTATGGGTTGCGATTTTCAAAATTCCCAAGCTATTAGTAAGGTTTATAACATAAAGAAGATCAGCAAGCGCAAGCCGCTTTCGCTCTTGTGCAAGGATTTAGATCAGATATCTCAGTACGCTCAACTGAGCAACTCTGCTTTTAGGTTGCTCAAAAAGCTCTTGCCAGGGCCGTACACTTTTATCTTGCCGGCAACTCACGCGGTTCCTAAGATACTTATGAACAATCAGAGAAAAGTGGGTATACGTGTACCTGACAATCCTATCTGTTTAGAGATAATTGAGCGTTTAGGTTCTCCCCTTTTGAGTACTTCGGCCATATACGAAGGGGATACGGACGACAACGATCCCCAAGAGATACAGAAACAGTATCGCGATGCCGACCTGTTGATCGACAGCGGAATTTTAGAGTACTCTCAATCTTCAGTTATTGATATAAGCACTATTCCACCAATCGTAATTCGCCAGGGCAAAGGACCAATAGAGCAGTTCATCCATTTGACTAACTAAAAAAAAGGCCGCTTTTAAAGGCGGCCTTAGTTATTTATAGAGACTATTCTTTATTCGCTGACCTTCACAGGCATAAGTTTTTCCTGTCCGCCCATGTAAGGACGCAGAGCCTCGGGAATAGTGACCGATCCATCAGCATTTTGGAAGTTCTCCAAAATAGCTACCATCGTGCGTCCCACGGCCAAACCAGAGCCGTTCAAAGTGTGAACAAACTCCGTGGGAGCGGAAGGCTCACGGCGGAAGCGCATGTTGGCGCGGCGAGCTTGATAGTCGCGGCAGTTGGAGCAAGAAGAGATCTCGATAAAGCGATTCTGAGCGGGCGACCAGAACTCTAAGTCGTAAGTCTTCGAAGAAGAGAGGCCCATATCACCAGCGCAGAGCAACATCACACGGTAAGGTATACCCAAACCTTTGAGTACGTCTTCAGCATCGTTGACCATCTTCTCTAACTCATCGTTAGAAGTGTCAGGATTGGAGATCTTCACCATCTCGACTTTATTGAATTGGTGTACGCGCACGATACCGCGGGAATCACGGCCAGCGGCTCCAGCTTCAGAGCGGAAACAGGCAGTGCAAGCGGTGTAGTAAAGGGGAAGATCCTTGCCATTTAAGATCTCTTCGCGGTGAATATTCGTCAAGGGAACTTCAGCGGTGGGGATCAAGTAAAGATCGTTAGGCGAGCAGTGGAAGAGATCATCCTTAAATTTGGGCAATTGGCCCGTAGCGTACATGGTGTCAGGAGTAACCAAAACGGGGGGCAACATCTCCTTGTAACCGTGCTTTTGAGTGTGGAGATCGAGCATGTAAGTGTAGATAGCTCTCTCTAATTTAGCACCCTCACCACAGAGCAACCAGAAACGAGAACCTGAAAGCTTAATAGCCCTCTTAGCGTCGAAAATTCCTAACTCTTCGCCTATATCCCAGTGAGGCTTTACAGTGAAATCGTACTTCTTATCCTCACACTCACCCCAGCGGCGAACCTCTTTGTTGTAATCAGAATCGGGACCATCGGGAATATCCTCTTGAGGAAGGTTGGGCAAAACTTCCACTAAGTGAACCTGCTCCTCCTCTACTTGAACCTTCTCAGCATCCAAAGAGGCAATCTCCTTGCCCATCTCACGCACACGCACAGAATCGGCGGAAATATCTTCGCCAGCTTTTTTGCGTCTGCCCAAACTCTCAGAGATCTGATTGCGCTCTTTTCTGAGATCGTCAGCCTTAGTTATGAGATCGCGCCTCTTGACATCCAAGGCCAAAATATCATCGATAACTTCAGGCTTAACGCCGCGACGAGCCAAAGCTCCCTTTACATAATCCGTCTCACGGCGAATTAACTTAATGTCTAACACAAAAAATAACCTCCACTAAATTAATAAGGTAAGCTCATCATCTTCTTAAAGTCTTCGGGACGACTGCTGTGGGAAGTGGCCTCTTCCATAGTGACCATATTCTTACGCACTAAGAATCTCAAAGCCATCTCCTGAGTCTGCATACCTATATCACGAGAAGAAGCCGCCATATAAGAAGGAATCTGATCGAGCTTATTGCCTCTCAACAATTCTTTCAACTTACCAGTAGAGACCAAAAGCTCAAAAGCTGGGATCAGACCATCACCTGAAGCCTTGCGCAATAACAATTGACCGACAATAGCCTTAATTCCTAAAGCCATAGCGTTGCGGCAAGATTGAGACAAATGGGGTGGATAAGTATCGATCATCTTCTCTAACATGACCTGCACACTAGGAGCATTAGCCATAGCAATAACCAATGTTCCTGTAGCCGCCAAGTTAAGTACTTGCTGAGTGACCTCATAGCTTTCCATATTAGAGACCACGACAACATCAGCCCCCTGACGGCTCAACGAAGCGAAAGCATCCTTATAACTATCAACATCCGTGCCTATCTCGCGCTGACATATGACCCCCTTATCGTTGCGGTGTAGGAAATCTAAAGGATCCTCAATGGAGACTACTTGACAACAGCGAGTCTTGAGGATGTAATCTACCAGAGCCGCCACAGTACTGCTCTTTCCCGACTGCTTAGGACCGCAGACCAAGACCAAACCAGAACTAGATTCATCTACCTGCTTGCGGATAAGTTCAGGGATACCCAACTCTTCGAGGGTAGGAGCCGAAGGCGGATTGGTAGAGACTATACAAGCCAAAGAACCGCGCTGACGGAAGACATTGACCCTAAAACGAGAAAGACCAGGGACGGAGAAAGCAAAATCACACTCTAAACGATCTTCCAATTCATCCAAAAGATCTTCAGTCATAATAGCTTCACTAAAAGCCTGCGTATCCTGGGGAGAAAGGACGGGGCCGTCCATACTCACCAACTGATTATCTATACGCATCAAAATAGGACTGCCTGGAACTAAATGAAGATGAGAAGCGCGACGCTCCACCATACTGGTAAACAATTCTTCAACGTTCATATTGTCCAAAAACCTCTCTAAATTTTATAACCAGAAACAATATTCAACTAATCACCAGTACCGACACCAGAACCAGAGATCAAGCGATTGAACTCATCGGGAACGTGAGCCTTCGACAAGCCCTCTTCGTAAGTGATTAAACCTTGCTGATAGAGATTGCGCAGAGACATATCGAAGCTCATCATACCAAACTGGCGACCAGTCTGAATGGCACTAGGAATCTGATGTGTCTTTCCTTCGCGTATGAGGTTGCGCACAGCGGGAATCATAGGCATAAGCTCCATAGCCATCACACGCCCACTACCCTTAGCTTTAGGAAGCAAACTTTGACACATAATACCCTCCAAACATACAGAAAGTTGCATGCGCACTTGTTGCTGCTGGTGGGGCGGGAAAATATCGATAACACGATCTACAGTAGAAGCGGCTGAATTGGTGTGCAATGTAGCTAAGACTAAGTGACCAGTTTCAGCGGCTGAAATAGCTATCTGAGTCGTCTCTAAGTCGCGCATCTCTCCGATAAGTATGACATCAGGATCTTGACGCAAAACGTGGCGCAAGGCCATAGCAAAACTATGGGTATCGGAGCCAACCTCTCTCTGACAAATGACAGAATTTTTATCTTTATGTAAAAACTCGATAGGATCTTCGCAGGTAACTATGTGACAACGCCTATTTTCGTTGATGTAATCGATCATAGCTGCTAAGGTCGTCGATTTACCTGAGCCTGTAGGGCCAGTAACCAAGACCAAACCGCGCGGGCGCATGGCTAATTCACTCACAGTGACAGGCATCTTCAATTCTTCTAAAGTGAGAGGACGCGAAGGAATAACACGCAGAGCAGCTCCCCAAGTTCCGCGCTGTAAATAAATATTGACACGAAAACGAGAGAGACCAGGAATACTATAGGCCAAGTCCAGCTCTTTATCGGCAATGAACTTAGCCTTCTGCTCATCAGTCAAAATGCTCTCACAGAGACGGCGAACTGTCGCTCCGTCTAAAATTTCATAAGTAGCTGGAGTCAATTCTCCATCTACGCGAATCATAGGAGCACTACCGACTTTAATATGTAAATCGGAGGCTCCCCTCTCTACCATAGTCTTCAGTAAATCATCTAAAGCCAACTCATGTGAATTAAGAATACTATCCATTATTACCGACCCTTGCGAGATTTTTGTCAAATACTCAAAAAGACCGTGCCGCTTTCTCTAAGGAAATTCTTTTGCCTTCTAAAAATTGACGGCAAAAATTCTTCTTCAGGAGGGCTGAAAATTAGAAAATAGAAATTGCGCCGCCGTGTACACTCTAAATGATTTAAAAATATTTCTCTCTCCTATATTGCCCGCTAGCTCTTTTAATATCTCACCGTGGCTAAAAAAAGCTAGCCAGATCTTAGATCGCTTCGTCATACAACCTTGCGTAATCAGAAGCTCGCGCAAAAATATTATAGTTCCTGAAGTGCGCCGCTGGAGCGAAGATAAGTATTTTACGATCCAGAACAGCAACGAAATTTCCTCTTTATTTTTAGGTGAAGACGCCAATCTGTACACAAAGAAATTGAACGATCAACGTATCTTGCACCCTGGCACCGATGGAGAACTAATAGATGATATTTATATATACCAAATAATTGAAGATCCCCAAAAACAACAATTGGAGCTGGTGCGCATCCAGGTTATAAAAAAACTCTATCTATTAGGTTACACCAATTGGAAAGAACTCAATGCAGAAGAAAGGATCTCACTAGTTTCTCTATATGGTGGGGGCGAACAAGCCATAGAAGCTCTAAAATCGCTGGAAGATGGAGAACAGATTTCAACCTTAAACATATTGACTAGTCCCCAAGCTAATTCTTTGATGCGCAAAGAGTTTTGGGAAGTGGCTTCTCAAGGTAAATTGCCTCTGCAAACAAGTTCTTTAGGTTGGATATTACAAAGACAAGATTGGAGCACGAACCAAATTTTACCACATCTAGCCCGCCATCTCATAGAGACTAATCCCGCCGAAGCTAGCCAATATATGTTTCATGATTCTCTCAAAGTGCGCCTACATATGTCCGATCTAATAGATAACACTGAAAGCCTGATAGATTGGCTAAAATTAGAGAGCGATCCCCTAGTGAGACAGCATATTCGCTTAAACATACAAAAAAATAATTCAGTAAGTGCCCTCGTTGAA
>JAFSXH010000256.1 GCA_017444165.1 bacterium
GCGACATTGTCCTCTATATCGAAAACAGCATTAAAATCGATACAACCATCGGCATCAGTAACCTGCTCTAAGGCCGCACAAGCCCCACTGTAATCTTGTTTGCGTGTATAAACTGCAGCTATATAAAAATAAACCTCAGAAGATTCTGGATAAGCAGAGACAATTTCCGCGAAGACTTGTAGGGCTTCATCGAACTTCCCTGATACCAGCCTCTTTAATCCAACCTTGCGCAGACTCTCTAAGCTATGAGTATTATCCGCAGAAACGCTTCTTCCCAAAAGATCAAAATCGCTCAACTTACCAGCTCCATTACTCATACAAAACTAGGTTTATTCTATAACTCGCCTCGCTTAATTTGTAAATATTTGCTCAGTGGAAATTTCATATAAATTTTAGGAGCATCATAAGCACTGCCGTAACCAACTATACCCTCAAGACTGTAACACTTGTCACAAACCTCGAAACCAACCTTAGTAAAACAACGTTGCGCTCGAAGATTATAATCTGAAGTCTCTACCTCAACTAAATTGATATATTCTCCCTCGAAGAGCCAACGCAAAAAGAGACGCATTCCCTGCGTCCCCAACCCCTTGCCTACAAGATCTAACCGTCCCAACATAATACCCGCCAGGGCCACTATACCGATCCCTTCAACAATACGAAGATCATACTTCAAAAGACCTAACATCTCTAACTTGTCATCACAAAGAGCTAAAAACCTACAAGCTCCGTTAGGATTGGAAACCAACCTAAGGTAATCTTTAGCCAAAACCTCGTAATCAGGACCATCCCCTTCCTTAATACCAAACGATATACGCAGAAGTTCTCGATCCTTCATCCATCCTTTGAGTATCTCAATATCACTTTGCACAATCTTACGCAAAACTAATTTACTCTCAGAATCTTTAATGAGTGCCTTTTTTAAATTACCATAAAAACTAATCACATTTTATTTTTCTGCTTAAATTAATTTTAACCTACAAAAACAAAACAAACGATAAATCGCACGGTACAACTTACAAGACTTATAGCGTACAACGCACAGCCCCAGACGAAGTTTGGCCTTTTGCGGTAAACCGACCTTTTTTAATTCGCAATTCATAATGCTTAATTCGTAATTGGGATTAGTTACTTATTTCTTTCCCAAATAATTACGCATTACGAATTAAGCATTACTAATTGTTAAGTATCACTAGCTACAGGTTCACGCCCCAAACGCGCCCTAGCCTGGAGCCAACTGGTCATAAAACCGCCAACATTGCCTTCTAAGACATCGTTAGCATTGGCATTTTCAAAACCTGTGCGCCTATCTTTCACCATAGTATAAGGGTGTAAAACATAATTGCGGATCTGATTGGCCCAGGCCGCCTCGCGGTTTTCACCTTTCACACCATCCAGGGTCTCTTGACGCTGTTCACGTTGCATTTCCAAAAGTTTGGCCTTCAGCATGCGCATGGCTGTCTCTTTGTTAGAGTGCTGAGAACGCTCATTCTGACAAGCGGCTACTGTACCCGTAGGAATGTGGGTAATGCGCACCGCCGATTCAGTCTTATTGACGTGCTGACCGCCTGCACCTTGTGAACGATAAGTATCTATCTTGAGATCTTCAGGGCGAATGTCTATCTCTATTTCGTCGGAAAATTCTGGTACAACCTCAACTTTAGCAAAAGAGGTGTGGCGGCGATGGTTAGCATCGTAAGGAGAGATCCTCACCAGACGGTGAACACCACGTTCTGAACTGAGCATACCGAAAGGATAAAAACCGCTAATAATCAGCGTGGCCGAATGGATACCGTCCTCGTCGGCGGGGGAGTACTCAACCATACTGACCTTATACCCTTCTCTCTCCGCCCAACGCAGGTACATGCGCAAGAGCATCTCCGTCCAATCCTGAGCATCGACACCGCCAGCCCCAGAGTGCAAGGTCAAAATAGCATTGCACTTGTCGTACTCACCATTGAGCAGAGAGAGAGTTTCGGCATGTTCTAGCTGCCTAAGTAAACGATCATAGAGATCTTGAGCCTCTTGAATATCCTCAGAGTTCTCACTTTCTCCTATCTCTACAGCCACATCCAGCTCCTCTAAAAGTTCATGAAGATCATTCCACTGATCGACTAAACCCTTGTACTGAGCCAATTCACTGTTCAATCTCTGCACAAGATCGTTATCTTCCCAAACCTGGCTACTGCCAAATTGAGATTCTATTTCAGCAATCTTTCTCTTTAATTGATCGACGTCAAAGATAGTCGCGCATGCGCTCTACGCGCTCACGCACACCGACTAATAAATCTGCAAATTGAGATAACATACCTAACTCTTTCCAACTCCCGCGCACTTATGCCATGAAAATCATTCTCAAGTAAGTCTGTTGCAGAATAATGCGCAATTATTAATTCGCAACGCATAATCACTCCAGGCTGAGATAATCCACACTCTCAACCTTAACTCTTTGTACTCCAATTACGCATTGCGAACTAAAATCAGCGTTCCTCAGGATAATGGCACTTCTTCCACTTCTTGCCACTGCCGCACCAGCAGAGATCGTTTCGTCCAAGCTTATTGGCTTTTCTAATAGTTGTAACTTGAGCTTCCTGATCGCGATTGGTTCTAGTCTCCTGCATATTCTCTGTATTCTCAACCTGTTCAGCTCTCTCAAACTTGAGGCGGAAGAGATTGTAAAGAGTCTCATCACGCAGGATATTCTTCAGACGATCAAACTCTTCGGCCGCTTCACGAATGAACTCAGCTTTAGGATCTTTCTGTCCATAACCGCGCAGACCTATACCCTCACGCAGAGCCTCGATGTTGCTCAAGTGTTCGATCCAGTGTTCATCCAAGACGCGCAAAAGGGTGAAACGCTCGATCTCTTTCATAAGCTCATCGCCCAAATCGGCAACTTTCTTATCGTAAACGTCGTGGCACCACTTCTTTGCTACATCCTTAATGGAGTCGCGAGCGGCTTTCTTCTTATCTTCTAAAGATTTTCTCAAGTCCTCAATAGAAGCACTCTCGGGGAGAACGACCTGCTCATGCAAACTCGTCATTAATTGTTCGAAGTCCCACTGATCGGGTGGAAGATCGGGGTTCATGTTGGCATCGACCAGATCGTCTACTAAACTGTCGATAAAGTTGTTGACTGTCTCGCGCAGTCCCTCGCCAGCCAGTATCTTATCGCGATCGGCATAAATAACGCGCCGCTGTTCGTTCATCGTATCGTCATACTTGAGGACGTTTTTACGAATGTCGAAGTGGAAACTCTCTACTTTAGATTGGGCATTCTCAATACTGCGAGTTATAAGACCGTTACTGATCTCTTCATCCTCCATGCCCATAGCGTCTAACATGCCGCGCACACGATCACTAGCGAAGAGGCGCATAAGTTCATCATCCAAAGCTACGTAGAACTTAGATTCACCAGGATCACCCTGACGACCAGAACGACCGCGCAACTGGTTGTCGATACGCCTCGACTCGTGACGCTCTGTACCAATAATGAAGAGACCTCCAGCGGCTCTGACCTTGGCTTCCTCATCCTTATCGACAGGATCACCGCCCAATTTAATATCTACACCTCGTCCAGCCATGTTAGTAGCGATAGTCACCGCTCCCAAACGTCCAGCTTGGGCGATAATGTGGGCCTCTTTTTCGTGGTACTTGGCGTTCAAAACATTGTGCTTTATACCCATCTTAGTGAGCATCTGGCTGATCTGCTCTGATTTTTCGATAGAGCGCGTACCGACCAGAACGGGCTGGCCCTTCTCGTGGCACTCCCTAATATTTTCACAGACGGCCTTAAATTTGTACGCCTCATTCTTATAGACTGAGTCGGGATCGTCTACACGATTGACCTTTTGGTTGGTAGGAATGACAACCACGTCTAAATCGTAAATTTCTCTAAACTCGCGCTCCTCAGTCAGAGCCGTACCCGTCATACCAGCCAATTTGTTGTATAACTTAAAGTAATTCTGGAAGGTAATTGTGGCTAACGTCTGATCCTCTTGGCGAACCTTTACGCCCTCTTTGGCCTCGATAGCCTGGTGCAAACCATCTGAATAGCGGCGGCCAAACATCAAACGACCAGTAAATTCATCAACAATAATTACCTCATTATTTTTAACGACGTACTCAATCTCGTTGCGATAACACTCCTTAGCACGCAGAGCATTGTCGATAAAGTGGGCTGTACCCATATTCTCTGGATCGAAGAGGTTTTTGATACCCAAAAGCTGCTCCGCCTTAGCCACACCCTCTTCAGTCAAAGGAGCGGATTTGCCCTTCTCATCTACTGTATAGTGAACATCGCGCTTCAGTTCGCGAGCTACCTGGGCAAAACGACCGTACATGTTAGTAGTGCCGCGCCCGCGTCCCGAAATGATCAAAGGTGTACGCGCTTCGTCAATAAGAATGGAGTCGACCTCGTCGACAATAGCAAAATTCAACTTGCGCTGAACCTTCTCGGAAAGATCACCGACCATATTGTCGCGCAGATAATCGAAACCGTACTCGTTGTTAGTTCCATAAGTAATATCAGCCGCATAAGCCGCCTGCCGATTGACCTTGCGCAGATGAGTAGTACTCTCATCGCCAGTCTCTACTTCAGGATCGTAAAGATAAGCCGCATCGTGATTAATAATACCTACGCTCATTCCCAACATATGGTAAATAGGAGCCATCCAACGGCCATCACGTTTAGCCAAATAATCGTTGACTGTAACAACGTGTACGCCTTTGCCAGTCAAAGCATTCAAATATACTGGGCAGGTAGCCACCAAAGTCTTACCTTCACCAGTCTTCATCTCTGAAATGCGCCCCTGATGCAAAACGACCCCACCGATCATCTGTACATCGTAATGAACTAAACCAATAGTGCGCTTAGAGACCTCCCTCACCGCCGCAAAAGCCTCAGGCAAAATATCATCTAAAGTCTCTTTATTATCTAATCTTTTACGAAAAGTATCTGTTAAAGCTCTCAAATCAGCATCACTCTTAGATGCCATATCATCCTTAAATTTATTAATTTTATCAACAATCTTGCGGATCTTAATTACTTCGCGCTCATTAGGATCAAAAATCGCGCTGATCATATCCAAAAAGCCCATAAAATATCGCGCTCCAGTTAAATATATAGCGCGTATACTCCCACTTAACCTTAAATATTCCTGCTCAGCTAATAATGATCAAACAGTTTGCAAATACATTGCGTATAGAGTGTGGAGTTAGGAGTTTGGAGTTAGGAGTTTGGGTTAGTAGTTTAGAGTTTGGAGTTTAGAGAATAAAGTTTGAGAGGAAACTAAAGTTTTTTGGGAATCTGTCAGGGTTTAAGTTGACTTTATATTATAAGCAGAGGGGATCTATGGACGGCAAAGTTATTAAGGAAACACTAAAAAAGTGTTTTGAGACGTTGGGAACCGGGAAATTTAAAGATAAAAATATGCTGACCTCGGAAATTCGTAATCTTTTATCAGATGTTTCTTACGAGGATGAGCGTGATTGGCTCTGTGAGATTATCGATAAATTTGATTTAGGTCAATAGTTTTCTACTGTTGGAACAGACGAAGAAGATCGTAAAATTACTTATAAATATCTGTTGAATAAAATTACCAAGAGTGGAATTTATCGACGTGAGGCCGTTGAGTTAGTTTTGCAATCTTTTGTTTATGCTCTAGGCTGGAGTGTTGAGATAAAACCGTGCGAGCCTCATCAAACCGAGCCTGTAAAAGATGTTCCTAAGACCAAGTTAAATGTCCCTGCAACTAAGAAAAAAATTAACACTTTATTTGGTTTGATCATATTAGTTGTATTGATTTCCATTTCCGTTTTTTACATTCACGAAAACGATCCGCAAGTCCAGTTTGAACGTGGCATAAGTTACTGTGAGGGTGAAGGTTTGGAGCGTGATTACGCTAAGGCGGTGGAATGTTTTAGAAAGTCTGCTGAACAAGGTCTGGCAGATGCGCAATATATTTTAGGTGATTGTTATTATTATGGTAATGTTGTAGCTCAAGATTATGCTGAGGCTGTTAAGTGGTATAGGAAAGCCGCTGAACAAGGTCAAGCAGATGCGCAAAACAATCTTGGTAATTGTTACGCTCGAGGTAAAGGTGTAACTCAAGATGACGCTGAGGCTGTGAAGTGGTACAGGAAAGCTGCTACACAAGGTAAAGCAGGTGCACAATATCTTCTCGGCTTGTGTTATGCAGGCGGTCTTGGTGTAACTAAAGATGATGCTGAGGCTGTGGAGTGGTACAGAAAAGCCGCTAGACAAGGTCTAGCAGAAGCACAATTTAGTCTTGGCTCTTGTTATGATCAAGGTAAAGGTGTAACTCAGGATTACGCTGAGGCTGTGGAATGGTACAGAAAAGCCGCTAGACAAGATGACGCAGATGCACAATTTAATCTTGGTGTTTGTTATTATTATGGTAATGGTGTAACTCAAGATTACGCTGAGGCTACGAAGTTGTGGAGGAAAATCGCTGAACAAGGTGACGCAGATGCACAATTTAATCTTGGTAATTGTTATGTTCTGGGCCGAGGTGTAACTCAAGATTATGTTGAGGCTGTAAATTGGTACGGGAAAGCCGCTAAACAAGGTAACTCAGATGCATTATGTATTCTCAGTTTGTGTTATGCAAACAAAGATTATTCCAAAGCAGTAAATTATTTAAGAGAGTCTGCGAAGCAAGGTAATGTTGAGGTACAAAAAGTGTTAGATAGTATTAAAAATCGTCGTTAGTTTGAAGATTTTGCCCAAACTGCCTCACACTATAACGCAAAAAATAAAAAATGGACACGTCCTCTTTAGCTTTGGCTGTGTCCATTTTTTATCGGCTATTCTATCGTTAAACTACAGACCAACTGGTTTATAATCGTTTTCTGCAGTCAACTTGACGGCTTGGGTCGATATATCACCTAAATTGCCGAAGTGCAAATCGGTCAACTCTTCAACTTGGCTCAGAGGCACTTGATAGACCTCGAAGCGACCTGGAGTGAAGCCTCCAGACTTCTTTCCTTTGAAGAGGCTGTGATCTCCATTGATAATATCTTCTTGAGAGAGTATAAAGGAAGCACTCTTGAGTTGACCAGTCTGCTCATCCTTCCAAACTACAGTTTTAAAGAACTTCATGGGGATCTGCGTGGGAGGCTTAATCTTTCCATGATTGTCAAATTTAGGATCATCGTCAGAGAAGATAGGTCCAGTTATGACGCTCATCCTTTGATCTTTGCTCGTAGCACTGTTTAAGACGTGATTTTCTAACTCTAACCACTCTTTTTGATTCAACTGGCCGTGCTGCAGAGCGGAGTTGCAATAACTAAAAGTATCGTTATTGGCTAAATTGGCATCATTACCCCAACATGGATCTAAACGGCGCACCATATGACCGCGATCAATGTTATTGCCACTGTAAGCCTCATTGCCTAACTGGTACTCGCGAGGAATGCGTCCATCGATAGTCCACGATCCAGAGCGTTTTACATTCTTATGTGTAGCTCCGTCAATGTTGCAGATGGTATAGAAGCACTGACGGCGGTCTTTGTTCATCACAACGGAGAAGTTCGTGTAAGTGAGCTCAGTCTCACCAGGTTTGTCTGTGCGATAAGCAACCTTGTCTTGAATGCTGGCTCCCAAAGTAGGCATAGGCAAACGAACGCCCAAGAAGTTCTCATCGTAACCACTGCGATTGGGATACATGGAAACTTCGTCAATCTCTATCTCACCAGACTGATTGATAGCTCCTGTTTGAGAACTCTGGAAGAGATGGCCCGCTTTAGCAAACATCCTCTCTTGAGATAGATCGTAACCGTTGCTGCGTACAAAGACATCTCCACTGCCATTCTGTGAAGATACATGGCCAGCTTGGGAACTCTCCGCGATTTGATTATTTATAACGGGCAAAAAATTATTGCCACCTATATTTCCTAACGTCATAGTGAAATCATCTCCCACTAATATACTCTCTCCCCTTGCGTAGTATAATACACAATTAATGGTCTAAAATATGTAGTTAAATATGTATAATTCGTTAAAATATTTCCATATTTTAGTTTTCTTGATTGTGCCAAGTGCCTATTGGTTTATCTGCTGGTTGAGAGGGCTGATCCACTCGTTCGTTAGAAGAACTTTCTTTTTGAGGATATGATGACACTTCAGGAACTTGAGAAACTTTCTCTAAGGTTTCTGAAACTGCTACTGGTGCTGGATTTATGCTTGGTGTCGGATTTACGTCCACTTGAGAAGTTTTTTCCAAATTAATACTTACTTGCTGATCTTCAGAAGCGGGAAGTTCCTGAGCGTGGTACTTAGAGTAAATAAAGGAGACAGCCAACAGCACACAACCAATAATGAAGGAAGAGAGCAACTTATAACCCGTGGAGAGTTCGCTCATATCGTAGAAGACGATGCGGCAAAGGGTACAGATAACTATGACAATTCCAACTCTAGTAAAGGTGCGCTTTTTGCCCAAAATGCCCGTAAAGATAATGAGACCAGAGTAGAAAGCCCAGAATATTGAGGTAATGGATTCTATATCCGACCTTTTGACGATATTTACACCCTCTCTGTGAACTAAGGCCCAACCCAAAAGTATAGCCATAGTCAGACCAAATTCATTTTGGAAGAGGATATAACCCAAAACCATATAGATGATTGCCAAAACGTAAGCCACTAAACCTATGTTGAGAACAGGAAGCATATGACCACTGCCAGAGAGAGCAAAACCTACAAGGCTTAAAGTTACAAATACCATGGTCAAGACGCTGGTCACAATGAAGAATTGATTCTGATTGCGCCTGTACATGAATAACATCTGTATGGAGTAGATCGTAAAGAGTATGATTAAAGACAGATAATGGATATCGCTACCATTATTGGAGTAGGTCATTAACTGATTTAATTCGCCAGCCAAGTAAATGTAGAACAGGGTAAATATAGACCAGAGAGAGACGCTGTTTAATTGTTTATCATCATTAGCATATTCTTTGGATATGAAGTAAGTTATGCTCCAAGATATGATAGGAACAGCGAATAAAAGTAAAGCTAAGTTGCCTAAATTTAATTTTACGGGATCGTGTATTTCTGCAATAAATACTTTGTGAGAGAAGAGAGTCACAGTCGCCGCTGCAAAATTAAAGGTATAACACCAAGTTTTCAAACGCTCATTCAGACGGGGGATGATCTCCTCTTTGTTAAATATCGATGTGAGCAAACAGAGCGTTCCTGAGAAGGCCAGGGCGATTATCTCTATCAGCTCTCTCTCCCAGGAGAAGATACAGAACGACCATATTATTAAAGCACTGCTGAAGAAGGCTAAGCTCAATTTGGGACTAGCTTTGCGCACATAGCTCAAACCAGCCATTATTATAGCCATGATGAGCAAACTTAAACTGAGATTTATCTGTTGAGTGTCGTAGATAATAATTCCCAAGAGGGCGAGAAGAATGTGATTGAAGTAGATCGTCCAGGTTAATTTTATATCGCCCTTCTTTTCCGGATCACTTCCCTCTTCAGAGCGCAAAAGATCGTAAAGGACGTAGACTATCCAGATAGCACAGAAGTTGACAATGTGCATCTCTCTGAAACCTGAATAGTAGATAGAAGCAAACAAGAAACTGATAAATAGATTGAAACTGACCCAGAAATGCCAAGTTTTGCAGCGCAAGGCTCCTAAAACACAGAAGAGCGATAAGAGCAGTATATAGACTCCGAAAATTGTCTTCGAACTTAAGCAAGAGCATATAAATATCAAGTTAGAGTAGCCCGCTATCATTCCCATACATAAGACGGAGTTGCGCTGTAAAAAGGCCGCCAGCGCATATATGGCTATCAGTATGAAAGAGGATAAAACGACGCTGGTAAAGTCATCCCAGAGTTCAAAATAGGTGCTTCCCGTGTAAGTAACCGTGATGGCTGTGGCAAAACCTAAGCCCAAGATCAGTTCAGCAAATCCCCTCATCTGAGGTTTGAAGAGGAGATAAATTCCTGTACCAGAGAGGATGAAGCTCAACAGATATATGGCCGCCACCTTCATTTGGTTGTTGACGAATAAGAACGGTGAAGCCCACTTTATGAGAAGTATAACAAAGACAAATATTGCCAAAGCTCCCAATTTGCTGAAGATATTCCCTAAGAAGAAACTCTCAAGGCTGACACTGGCTTGAGGGGCTTCAGCGGTGGGCTTGATGTAAGCAATCTTTTGCTGAACAGGCTCGGTCTTTGGCTGTTGTGCAGGTATCTGTTGTGGTTGTTGAGGCACACGCTGCGGCTCAGGAGTTGCTTGTGTGGCCTGTACAGACTGTGGCACAGATACTGGCTGAGGACCAGGTGCAACACTACGAGGAGTAGCCTCAGGCAACTGACCGTTCTCTAGGTTAAAGACTCTCCGCTCTAACGCACCTAAACGTCTCTTCAAGTCAAGAAAACTGCCTATGCCGATCAGAGCCAGCACAAACGGGACTAAAATGAATAAAAATATTAGCGCGATAACTATCATCTCTTCCATGCCATACATTCTACATATTGTTGATAAAAAGAAAAGACACCCCCACTATTTTGTGGATGATGTCCTTATCATTTATCAGCTTTGAGACTCTCTATCCAGTCATAAGCCGTATAGCAACACTACACCCCGTGGCACTTTTTGAACTTTTTGCCACTGCCGCAAGGGCAAGGATCGTTTCTGCCAACCTTAGCGTGAGCGTAAGGATTGACCAAGTTCAAGGCCTTCTGGAACTCTTCGTTCTGTGGCTCAAAACCACAAGCTCTGTGGAAAGAGGTCGAGGCTTCCTGTTCCATACCAGCGGCCAAATAGACCCAACCAGCGGAGAGGTGAGGATAACCAGCGTTGCGATCCGCTTCAATACCTTTAGCTATCTCAGCCTTAGCCTCTTCAAGGCGATTTTGCCAGACCAACACAGCCGCTAAATTTAAGTGAGCCAAAGATTTTTTGCTACCATTATCAACGATCAAATATTTGGAAAAACCTTTATCGGCATACTTTTCGTTGGGCTGAAGCAAAAATTCGATAGCCTTAGCTTCATCATATTTTTCTAAAAGATCAGCGGAACGGTGCAGATATTTTTCAGCTTCAGTGAGTTTATCGCTCAAAGCATAAGCAATACCAATATTCAAACAGACTAAAGCTAAATCATCATCGTTAATCTTTTTGTTCTCTATATCTTCAGCTGCTTTTTGCAGATAGATAACGGCATCATCGATCTGATTGTTGAGCATCAACATGAAACCGTAGTTGTTGAGAACTAAGTAGTGGTTGCACTTATCCTTCTCTATACCGTCGCGGTAAGATTCCAAACTGGCCTTTAAACCGTTCTTCTGGTAGATCATAGCCGAGCGATGTAAAATTGCTGGGGCCATATCCTCGTAAGCTTCGATCTGACGGAAAAGCTCACAACTCTTTTCATACTCGTAAGTGGCCTCTCTTACTTTTCCTGTATCGACGAAGAGATTACCCAAGTTGCGATGGCCTCTGCCTTGACCAGCTATATCACCCAACTCGGTGTATATTTGCAGAGCATTGATATAATGTAAATGAGCCTCATTGTAGCGTTGACGCTGATGGTAAGCTGAACCCAAATACTCATCAGCTCTGGCAATAACAGCCTTGTCACCGTCTTTTTCTGCGGCGGCCTTACTGCGACGGAACTGCATAATGGCATCGCTGATCTTGCCTAAGCGTGAGAGAACTACACCGTAAAAGTGAGCGTGACGAGCCGTCTCTTTGTGATCCATAGGCTCTTTGCTGATCTCGTCCAATTTTTGCAAGGCTAGATCGTTCTCTTGATTATTTAACAGTTCTTCAATCTTATCCAAAGTCGCGTTAATTTCCGACATTAAAATTTAAACCCTCAATTTTTCAATTTTAGTCGCCTGCCATTCACTTAACGGAGGCTTTATCCTGCACTTTACGAACTCGCCTCCCACTTCGTTATAGTAAGGTTTGTATTTTTAATGTTAGATGAACACCGTCACACTAGTTGGATAGAGATAGATCTCGATAAAATTCGCTACAATTATCGTCAATTGCGCAAAGCTGCCGCTCCAGCACAGATTTTAGCTGTCGTCAAGGCTCAGGCTTATGGACATGGTCTAGAGGCTGTAGCTTTGACTTTGGATGAAGAGGATGTTTGGGGCTTCTGCGTGGCTAGCGTTTCTGAAGGCCGCCGCCTGCGTCAGATAGGTATTAAGAGACCGATAATTATCATTGCTCCTATTTTGCCTAGTCAGATCGAAGATGCCATAAAATTTGATCTCCGTCCTCCCATTTTGGATCTGGATTTTGCTAAAAAAGTCTCAGCTAAGGCTCAAGAATTGGAGACTGTCGCTAAAGTTCACTTAAAAGTAGATACAGGTATGGGCCGTCTCTCTAGTCCCATAGAGCAGATCATAGAGAAAGTACAAGATCTGGCCGATCTGCCCAATTTGGAATATGAAGGCATTTATTCTCACTTTGCCGCCGCCGATCAATTGGATCAATCTTACTCTCAATTGCAGATGGCTCGCTTCGTTCAATGTATCGAAGCTGTGGCGGAAAAACTTAAGATTACCTATAAGCACATATCTGCTTCCAGTGGCACTATACTTTTGGAAAAGGCAAAGTTTGATCTCACTAGGGTGGGCATTTCGCTCTACGGTCTTTGGCCTTCTGAACAGGTGCGCTTGATCGTCGCAGGCAGGGATGAAAATATTTACAAGTTGAGTTCCGATCAGGTCAATGGTAACAAAGAGTTAGATAAATTTGGCTCTGGACGTTATCAACAGAATCCTTCCACAGACTTTATCCGTCCAGCTTTAACATTTAAGACGGTCATATCTCAGGTGAAGACCCTCTTGACGGGTGAATCTGTAGGTTATGGAAGAACCTTTACCTGTCACAGGACTACCAATATTGCCATTTTGCCTTTGGGATATGCCGACGGTATCAACCGCCTTCTAAGCAATAGAGGAGAGGTCCTCATCCGCGGTTATCGCGCCCCTATTATAGGCAGGGTCTGTATGAATCTCTGTATGATCGATGTCACCGATGTTCCTGGAGTTAAACCTGGCGAAGAGGTCGTCATTTTAGGAAGACAAGGACAAGATTGTATATCGGCTGATGAGATGGCTAACAAATTGGGAACGATAAGCTACGAGGTAATTACTAATTTGCCTATGCACATTCCGCGCTTCTACTTGGGCCGTCGTCCCGATGCTTTAGTAGCTCTGGATAGTGAAGATAAGCGTTGGGGAGATACTTATTAAATGTCCTTTGAACGTTTAATCCGCCTCGTGGGAAATGAAGGTTTTGCCAAATTACAAAAGACCCATGTTGCGGTTGTCGGTATAGGTGGGGTCGGCTCTTGGGCGAGTGAGTCTTTAGCTAGGAGCGGCATTGGCCGTTTGACTCTCTTTGATTTTGATGTCGTCAACCCCACCAATTTAAACAGGCAGTTGACCTGCTTATGCGATACTGTAGGGAGGCCCAAGGCCCAAGTTATGGCGGAGAGGTTGCGCAAAATTAATCCTGCCGCCCAAATTGAAGCTATAAATGAGGTATTCTGTCCAGAAAATGCCGAACTTCTCTGGCAAGTGTCCCCCGATATCATTCTAGATTGTATCGATAACATAACTTACAAATGTTATCTCTTAGCTCAAGCTTTAGAGCGCAGTATTCCCATTGTCACCTCTACAGGGGCGGGTGGACGTTTTGATCCTACCCAGATCAGAGTTAGTGATCTCAACAACACGAGAGTGGATCCTGTCGCTTTGCAAGTGCGCAAAAAACTGCGCCGCGATTACGGTTTCACGGCAGATCGTTCTTTTCATATTCCCGCTGTCTACTCTGAAGAATTGCCGCAAAAGCCCTATTTGACTGAGGATGAGTCTGCCGATACATACTCAACTTCACAAACTTTCATCACTGGTAAGGGTCGTCACGCTCCTCCCTGTGGAACTTCCAGTTTCGTCACAGGGGCCTTTGGCTTAGTAGCCGCCTCTCAAGTCGTCAAGGCTATTTTGGATCGTTAGACTTATAAGTTGTGGCTAGTGCTTAATTCGTAGTGTGGAGTTAGTAGTGTGGAGTTATTTTGGGAAGAAAGAATTAACTCATTCCAATTACGAATTACGCATTACGAATTAAAAAATTGGTTCACCGCGAAAGATCAAACTTCGCCTGTAGCTGTCCGTTGAGTGTTGTCAGTCTTCTTTGAGAAAGGGCTATGTATTCTGGATCGTTATCTATGCCGATGTAGCGGCGGTGGTGTCTTTGGCAGGCTACTCCAGTAGTTGAGGAACCACAGAAAGGATCTAGGACGAGATCGCCCTCGCGGCTGCTGGCTAGAACGATACGCTCCAACAGGTAAAGAGGTTTTTGGGTGGGGTGTTTGCCCTCTTTCTTCTCGCTCCGTTTGGTTATAGGCCCCTCCCAGACATCTTTCATCTGTTTTCCGCCGTTGAGTTCTTTCATAAGTGCATAGTTGAAATAGTGTTTAGCTCCGCGTTTTTTGGCCCAGAGAATCGTCTCTGTGGAGTGAGTAAAACACCGACAAGCTAAGTTAGGCGGAGGATTAGTCTTTCTCCAAGTGATATTGTTGACAATCTGAAAACCTTCTTCCTCCAGAGCCATGCCAACACTGAAAATATTGTGCATAGTGCCAGAGATCCAGATAGTGGCATTATCTTTCATAACTCTTTGGCACAATCTGAGCCATTGGTGATTGAAAGAGTGTTTATCAAAAGATAATTCTACTTTATCCCATGAGCCCTTGTTGACCGAAACGCGCTTTCCATTCTGACAAGTTGTGCCATTGTTAGATAAAAAATAGGGCGGGTCAGCAAAGATGAGATCTACAGAACCTTCCTCAAGTTCGTTGAGAGCCTCCAGAGTGTCGCATAGGTATAAAGTTTCTCCGTCTGTCTTGTAGTAAGGTTCCATATCAAAATGTCAGAAGTGTAGGTAACTGCGGAGGCATGTTGGTCTTCTTAGAGTTTTCCAATTCGTTAGAGCAGATAACTGGGTAAGTGTATCTGAATGCTTTAATTAGATCACCATGACAATTTTGGAAATTGTCTATAAATACGCTCGTCAGATCTTTGCCCGTAGCGGGTTTATTTAATTGAGAAGTGAGACCTGAGATCAGGCAAACTCCGTAGCGACTGTCCAATTGGCGAGCAAATTTATTACTCTCTCTTACACTGAATTGTTCGGTAGAACTGTTATTATCCAGAGTGTAAAGATCCCAGATTGAAATTAAACGTACACCTGGAAGTCTTTTGTGGAAGTTCTCTAAATCGCGCATAGTTAAGCACTCATTGTCTCCAGCTGTTACGTAACCGAAACCTTTATCACATTGACAGACACCAGCAAAATACAGTACTACTTGATCTGAGGCTGTACAGGTGTTAGTTAGGCTGTCGAAGGCCGCTAAGATGTTTTCTCTTGTGGCCTCTTGGCTAGTCAAAGTTTTAACGATGTAGCCTCTGTCGATAAAGGTTTGGCGGATCTTTAGAGCTTTTTCGCTACTGTATTCTAATATAGGATCTTTGTCATTACCGACAATTATAGCCCTAGTCTTAGCGATCTTTTCCGAAGGCGGAGTGTGCATGGTGACGACCTTACTCACTTTGCGTCCCTCTCGATCGGTTATATTAAATTCAACTTTGTTATTGCCTTGACGCAAATTTACGCGCATATCGATAACTAGATTATCACTCTTAAAGCCCAAGGGACTCGCCCAAACTTGCTCCCCATTGACGAGCAGATTAGCACTTAATATACCTGCGGGAGCATCTATTCTGCCTTTGAGAGGGACATTTTTACAACCTTCCACTCTGTCACTGATCGGTTCTAGAATATTAATAAATGGTGTACTATTGTCTTTAGCTACTTGCAAAGTGTACTGACGTTTTTCTAAATTATGTAAAGCATAGAGACCGTAAATAGACTCTTTGCGATCTAATAAAACATCTATAATTAAATTATCGCCTTCTAGTTCAACGTTATCGATAGATTTTATCTCTGTGTAAGATATAAAATTTTTCGAAGGTAAAAATATCTTAGAGGTCAATTCATCGGGCGAACGCATCGATTGAAAAGAGTTTAGAGGATAGAGAGCTCCTATAATTCTCTTGCCTCGGCGCACCTCCAGAGAACTATCGGGACACAAATATATACTTTCGTACTTACCATCTTTATCGAAGTCCCCTCGATATAACATTTTGTAAAAAGATTTATCTGATTGAGAGCGGTAAGACCCCCATGTCACGTTACGAGCACTTATTTGAGCCGCTCCATCTTCTACACCTAAACGGCTTATATGAGTTTTAGCTAACCATCCTAAGTACTCACAACCACCAGCTTGTTTATCCCAGGTGATTAAATTATCTTTGTTATTGCCGTTTTGAACACTTATAGCGATCTGATTTAGAACTTCCAATTCAGCTATATTGTAAGCCATCTCTTCGCTATTTTCCGTCGCAACTACTTGAGATACGCTGGCTGTAGCTTTGAAAGAGATGTGATTTTGTTTGACGCTGATCGCTGAAGTGGGGGAAGGATCGGGAGTTTCATTAGCGTCAGAGCTGACAAAGTTCATTCCCCAAAAAGTCGCTAGCATTAATGTGAATATAATTATCGTTCTTACCGACACAAGCCCAAAACCTCTCTTTTAATCTGTGCAATTCTAAGCAAAAAGAGAGAAAAAGGCAAGTTATGCAAAGAATAAGAAACTACACCTGTGTCTATTTCTTAAACATCTCCTCGATCTGCTCGGCAAAATTCTTTTCTACGATGCGCCTCTTGACTTTTTGGCTGGGGGTTAGTTCTCCCATAGCGAAAGAAAAGTCACGATCTGCCAGGTAGTAACGTTTGATCTTTTCATAATTAGAAAAACTCTCACAAGTTTTACTGATCTCTTCCCGCAAGATCTCCTGAAGTTCCTCATTTTGTAGCATCTCTGCGTTGTCACGGCAGGTGAGTTTGCGCTTCTCACACCAGGAACGCATTTTTTCAAAGCTAGGTACAATGACCGCTCCTACGCAGGTGCGATTGTTGCCGACGACTACCGCTCTATCTATCCAATCACTCTTACTTAAGGCCAGCTCAATAGGATTGGGAGCAACATTTTTTCCGTTAGCTAAAACTAGAAGATTTTTCTTGCGATCCGTTATGTAGAGGATACCTTCATCTAAATAACCTACATCGCCAGTGCAGAACCAACCCTCATTGTTGAAGACCTCGCGCGTAGCCTTAGCCATCTTGTAATAACCGCGCATAACATTGGGGCCTTTAACTAAGATCTCTCCATCATCGGCGATCTTCACAGAGACACCCTTAATAGCTTTGCCTACCGAACCAGGATGAATATCATCCTCCATATTGAAGGTCAAAACGGGGCTGGTTTCCGTTAAACCATAACCTTCGCGCATAGTGAAACCGAGGTTCAAAAAGAAATCACAGACATCTACGGGCAATGGCGCACCGCCAGAGA
>JAFSXH010000257.1 GCA_017444165.1 bacterium
ACGATGTGGATAAACTTAACGTGCAGATCACCGATGGCGGCAGTCAGGCTATGGAGTTAGTCTTAACGGCTTGTTGTGGACCTGTCGGTTCCGAAGATTGTCCAGTATTGGCTATTGATGCCGCTTACACTAATTATCGCTCTTTTGCCCAGCGTTTGCGTCGAAGGGTTGTCTCTTTTTCGCGTCATTTGAATGAAAATGGAGAGTTCGGTCTGCCAGAGTTTGCTAAGATCGAAGAGTTGATAATTAAGGAGAGGCCCAGTGCGCTCATAGTTATTCCTTACGATAATCCCACAGGCCAGCTCTACTCTCAGGAGATGTTTAACAAATTGGCCGCCCTCTGTGTAAAGTATGATATGTGGCTGATCTCCGATGAAGCCTATCGCGAGTTGTATTATGTCGATGGTGTCGATAAAGCTGTTAGTGTCTGGTCTATCTCTGAAGAGGATGTACCTGGAATTACTGGTAAGAGGTTGAGTATCGAAAGTACTTCTAAAGTTTGGAACGCCTGCGGTTTGCGCGTGGGAGCTTTAATTACTGATAATTCAGAATTGCACAAGCGTTTAGTGGCTGAAAATACTGTAAGTTTATGTACGAATGTCATAGGACAGTGGATATTTGCCGCCATTAGTGAGTTGACTCTGCCAGAACTCAGAGAGTGGTTCTGCGAGCAGAGGGATTATTACAAGCCCCTTATGGAAAGATTTTGCACAGATATGCGTGAGTCACTCCCTGGGGTGATCGTCAGCTCGGCTCAGGCTTCACTCTATGAGGTAGTTGATCTGCGCAATTTGGTCTGTGAAGATTTTAATGCCGATACCTTCGTAGTCTGGTGTGCTTCTGAAGGGTACATTGAAGAAGATGGTCAGAGAGTTACCCTTTTGACTGCGCCTATGTCTGAGTTCTACAGTGAAAAGGATCTGCGCAAAAATTATGGGCGCACTCAGATGAGGATCGCCTTTGTCGAAACTCCTGAGATTATGTCTAAGGTCCCCGCTCTTTTGGCTAAATTAGTCGTAAAATATTTGCAGATTCATCCTGAATTAAAGAAGGGATAATTATGGGATTTGGATTCGGTTCCGTTATGTCTATGATAGGAGCGGCCGTTTCTGGTTCCTCTCCTGAAAGTATCTTTGATAGTGTAATCTCCGCTTCTGCTACTTTATGTGGCAACACCTCTTCCGGCGGCAGGAGTATCAAAAGCGATATAACTGCGGCTACTGTCGGTATGGTCAGTGCTTACACTAACTCTGATTTCAATACTTATACGAGTTATGTCAATAAGTGTTACGCTGAGGTGGAAGAACCTATAGCCGAGTTATCTAGCTTCTCTCCAGAGATTCGTGAAGTGGCCAATGTCATGAAGATCATGACGCGTGGTACTCCTGAGCAGAAACAGAAGGCTGAAGAGGAACAGCAACTTCTCAAGAGTCTGCAAGAGGCTCGTCTGACCTTTTTGCGCCTCTATTTTCCCGGTATAAGTGAAGAAGAGATCGACAGCATAGCTAAGTTTTACTTTGAACCCATAACTAGCAAAAAGGTGGAACCAAAGGCCAAAAAGAGCCAAGTCTCCGCCTCGGCCGCCAACGGTTTTACTTCTACCGAGTTCGGTGATTCTGTGGCCGAAGCCATTAAGCCTTGGGCTGAGAAGTTCACTAATTTTAACTTAGCAGCGGTCTGTTCTGTTTTGCGTGAAAAAGGTCTGGAGATCGGCGGAACTAAAGCCTGTGAGTTGGCCGATTTTATAGCTAAGTCTGATAAATACGTGGAGTGTACCGATTCTAAACCTGAGCAATTAGCTAAGTTGCCAGCTGGAGCCATTGTCGTCTGGAACAGTGACGAAGAACACCCGTATGGACGCTGTTCTATAGCTTTGGGAGACGGCAGAGAAGCCGCTGAAGCGATAAGGCCTCAGTTAGATAAATTCTCTAAGAGTTACCGCTTATTTTTACCCCTCTAAGTTCTAGAAGACTGGATAATTTAAAATCGGCAATGGCAAAACGAGGATCGTCAGCCATTGCCTTTTCTGGTACAGCTATGCAAGTCATAAGGGCGGCCTTAGCAGCGATAACGCCGTTAGGCGAATCTTCGATTACTAGGCAATTTGTTGGTTCAACCTTTAGCTTTTGAGCTGTGGTGATAAAGACTGCGGGGTGAGGTTTGCCAAACCTTTCCTGTTCAGCAGAATAGAGGAGAGTGAAGGCCTCCTCTAAGTTTAGTGTTTGTAGTATTGCCTTGATAAGGCGATAGGATGAAGAGGAGGCCAAGGCAATCTTTAAACCCGTACCTTTGAGAAGAGCTATAGCTTCGTAAACTCCAGGCAGGGCTTTGCCCTTTTCTTTTATCAGCTCAATAACTCTGTCCTGGATCTTCTCACTTACTTCAGCGCAACTAGGTCCACTCCAGGGATGCTGTCTGTAACGCATGTTGACGATCTCATCTATGCGTATCCCCATAGTCTCTATGCAGTCTTCTTCAGTTAGACGTATACCGACAGCAGAGAATACCTCTAGCTCAGCTTGCCGCCAAAATGGTTCAGAGTCGATCAAAACTCCGTCCATATCGAATATACAAGCTTCGTATCTTTTTGAATTTCTGTTACTCATTGGTTGAGAAGTTCGATTGCTTCGGGGATTATGAATTCCATAGCTTCCTCTAGAGATATACCTTCAAGTGTACATGCTGCTGCTAACTTATGACCACCACCATTATGTTTGGCGGCGACGGTGTTCACAGGTGCCTCGATAGAGCGCAGAGAGACTCTGATCTTATTTGTGTCGATAGCTTTGAAGAGTACAAAGATCTCTGAACCTTTGACCACATTCAACTGACCGACTAAACTTTGCAGGTCTTTCTCTTGCAGGTGACAACTTTCCAGCATCTGTGCAGTCACGTACGCACTTACGATCTTACCATGATGGTGTAATTGCAAGGTAGCCAAGGCCATTGAATAGAGCTTGAGTTCATTGGCAGAGTAACTGCTGAATATAGCTCGATGTATGTAACTTATATCTCCAAGTATTTCCAGTAGGTGAGCGGCCACTAAGTGAGTGCGCGGTGAAACGCTAGAATAGCGAAAACCTGCCGAATCGGAAACAATGGATGTATAGAGAGCCTCAGCGGCCTCTCTATTTAGCTCTACACCTAGATCTTTATATAAAAAGTAGAGCATCTCTCCTAAGGCGCAAAAACTAGGATCTATCCAACTATAATCTGCGGGCAGATCATTAATAGGATGATGATCTATATTTATGACCTCAGAACAGGTAGCGCGAAGATCGAAACCTTCAGGCAAACGCGTAAGAGAAGAACATTCTAAAACTATAGCTACATCGAAGTTGGCCCCAGCAGGGAGGGTAGTATGGATCTCCTCCTTATTGCTCAAGAAGTCAAAAGTATCAGAAACACCATCTATAGAGTAAAGATAGTAATTCTTTCCTAAACTCTTCAATACTTGAGCAAAAGAGAGCATACTGCCCAGATCATCACCATCTATAAAGACATGGGGGAGGATTAGAAAATTGTCTTTCTCTTTAATTGCTTGAGCAATTTTCTGAAGATCTTCATTCATCTTCTTCTGTTCCTACCTCCGCAGAATAAGTCAAGTTATCTAAAAGATCGTAGATGCGATTCGCTCTCTCTTGAGTCTCATCTAAGATAAAGATAGGCTCAGGAACGCTTTTTAAGCACAACTCCTTAGCGAATTCACGACGAATAAAACCTTTAGAGTGATTTAAGCCTTCGATGATCTCTCTTTTGCGTTCTGGAGAAGCCATTACGCTGACATAAAATTTGGCGAGGCTAATATCTCTAGAAACCTCAGCGTCAGCGATAGTGATAATTTCACTGCTACTCCCTTCAGAAGGGAAGACGGCGGGATTTTTAACCCGCCTTAAAACATCATTGCCCACCTCTAAGAGCAAACTGCGCAATCTTATTAAACGATTATTCAAAATTATTTCTCCTAAATTCGCTTAAAGCTCGCGCTGATGTTCTACCTTCTGGAAGCACTCTATAATATCGCCTTCTTGAACATCCTGGTAGTTTGTGATAGTCAAACCACACTCGAAGCCCTCATTGACCTCTCGGGCATCATCTTTGAAGCGGCGCAGAGTCTCGATGGAATTCTCATAGATAACTGAACTGTCGCGAAGCAATCTAGCAGAAGCACCTCGAACTATCTTACCTTCGGTTACAAAGCAACCAGCCACTTTGCCGATCTTGCTGATCTTGAAGACCTGGCGCACTTCAGCGCGGCCGAGACTGACCTCTTCCACATCAGGAGTGAGCATACCAGACATAGCTTTTTTGATCTGTTCGGTAACGTCGAATATCACGCGATAAGTGCGGATCTCTACTTCTTCCAGGTCGGCTAAACGTCTAACTTTAGCATCTGGCCTGACATTAAAGCCTATTATAATGGCATTACTGGCCGAAGCTAACATAACGTCTGATTCAGAAATAGCACCTACACCAGAGTGGAAGATCTTGACAGCCACTTCATCGGTACTGAGTTTGTTGAGAGCCTGGACTAAAGCTTGCATACTGCCGTGAGCCTCAGCTTTAACTAACAGGTTGAGCTGTTTAGTGCTATTATTGTCGAGATCAGCAAAGAGATTTTCTAAGGTCTGTTTACTGCCTGAATTGATGCGGGCGTGTCTAGCCTGGGCTGTGCGGGCCTCTGAAACCTGACGAGCCATCTTCTCATCCTCAACGACTTGCAAAGAATCACCAGCGTTAGGAACTGACTCTAAACCAATGATTTCCACGGGAATCGAAGGACCGGCACTCTTAATATCCTTGCCCTTCTCGTTAGTGAGCTTGCGCAGCTTACCCCAGGTATTGCCAACTACCACAATATCTCCCACGTGCAAGGTTCCATCTTGAACCAAAACGGTAGCCACTGGTCCCTTACCTTTATCGATAGAGCCTTCGATTATAGTTCCCTTAGCTTTGCGATCAGGATTAGCTTTTAATTCCAGAATATCGGCTTGGAGGAGGAGCAATTCCAATAGCTCATCCAAGTTGATATTGCGCTTGGCTGAAACTTTGCACATTTCTGTGTCGCCGCCCCACTCGGTGGAGACTAGGCCATACTCAGTGAGTTGTTGCATGACGCGATCAGCATTAGATTCGGGAAGATCTATTTTGTTGATAGCCACAATTATGGGCAACCTGGCCGCTTTAGCGTGGTTAATAGCCTCAATCGTCTGGGGCATTACACCATCGTTGGCAGCTACCACCAAAATAGCAATAT
>JAFSXH010000021.1 GCA_017444165.1 bacterium
AATAACTAATCCCTGATTTACATTAGAAGAATCTGCCTTTTGAACAGGGCCAATATCTTTGGGAATGATAATTTCGGGTCGAATAACTCCCGCTCTGATCTGAGTAGCTCCAGACACGGAAGCCCAATAGCCTTCGTGACGGCGCAAAAGTTCAAAAGTTCGCTGGGCCATAGCGATCTGTCCAAAGCCCTCGGTAATAATCAAGGTTAAGCCAACCTGCTCAGAACCCGTAATAGCTACCCCTAAATCATAACCCAAAAAAGCGGCCAGATCGCTATCGGCGATCCCACCTACCACGACTGCTTTAACACCGATTTTTACCGCCTGGCGCAAAAAATCACTCGTCACCAGCGATCCGCCCACCAAGATCTTGCCTTTATGCTCATCGTTCAGTCCAGCAATATCCATAACCTCATCTGGTTTCTGGCAAAAGAGAGAGAGCTCGCCAGCGGTCTCCAGACCTATACCGAAGATCCCCTGAATAAAGGCGGCCTTCGTCTTAATGATAACTCCCTCATCGGAAAGGACTCTCTCAACGTATCCATCGACGTAAGCGGTAATTTCCACTGGTACAGAGGGGGCTCTCAATACAGCTAAACCGCTAGCTTCAGAGACAGACTCAATCGTACCTTTTATAGGAGAGGTCAAATTAGACTTAAAGAAACCGAAGAAACCTTTACTTTGAGCAATTAACTCATCTTTTTCTACAGCCTCGCCTTCTTTTTTTACCATGACGGAAGGAACATCTTCGGCGGCAATTCCCAATTTGGCGGAGACATTGACCAGCTCAACCTTACCAGGCAAAAACGTACTGGCCACGACTGTGTTCCAAGCTACTTTTTGCCCCTCTTCAACTACAACCTTACCTTGCAAAGGCAGACGGCGTTCGATCTCTAATTCTGTATAATCAGTAACCTTTAAACCAGGTATATAAGCACTACCCATTGGCCAAAACGCCCTTCCATTCTTGTAACTTTTCGATCAAACGCTGGCGATCTTTAGGCCATTGGAACGGGTTGCGCCCTCGGCCATCAAAGATCAGACCTACCACGCCCCCCTTGAGCTTCTTCTCTAAAGTCTTGCCACTGCCAGCACCGAGATCTAAGCCCTTTGAGGGAGATAAAACGGCCTCAACCTCACGCCCAACCTCTAACCTCTTAACTATCATCTCACCAAAATGCAAAACTATACTCTCACCGCCAACTTCACCTTTTAACAAAATATCACCCTCTTTGAAAACTTGATCTGCAGTGTTGACTGGAGCAATGCAAGTTCCCAATTCGATAAGGCAATCTTTTTCAAAGACATTGGTAGCCGCTTCGGGTAAGATAGTGGAGAGAACGCCCAACTGTGGCATCATGAAGATAGAATCCACAGCCAATGCGGTCACTCCCCAGGGCAAGAAAGCATCGATCAACATGGAAGCGGTTTGCCATCTCTGAGGAGCGTGGGAGAGGACTCCGCCAGAACCTATGAGCATATCCAGGGACATGAGATCGACCAGAGAGCCGCTCTTTTCTTGACTGAACATAGAGCCAATATCACTCTTATGTTGGACACCTTTTAACCCTGTGGCTAATTGGGCGTGTTGTTCGAAGGAGAGACGGAGAGCCTCGCGACAGACGGCCTGCTCAATTTCGAGATCTTCCATTAAATAAGGGATCGAGGTGGGGCGGATCATCTTATTTTTAATGCGGTTGCGCAACTGAGCCTCGTCAATATCGAAGGGAACCCAACGCATAACGTTTTCTAAACCTGCATCGGCGAAGACATTGGAGATCGAGTAACTCATGCCGTAATTGGCCGAAACAGTGCGGTTGAAGACCTCGGAAAAGACAGAAAAGACATCAGTAGTTGCTCCGCCAATGTCCACACCTACAATATTTATACCGTGCATCTGAGCTATCTTCTGCATGATCAGACCGACGGCCGCAGGTGTAGGCATAATATCTTCATCGGCCATCTTCATGAGATTGGGATAACCTGGCGCATGGGCCATAACATGTTCTAAAAACTGCTTTTGGATCTTTAAGCGAGCGGGCTGAAGATTTTCTCTATCGAGGGTCGGACGGATATTGTCGACGATCTCTAGAGCGGTCTTCTCTCCTAAAATCTTAGTAATCTGCGAACGCACATCCTTATTGCCAGCGAAAATTATCGGCAATTTGTAATTTATACCCAAACGCGGGCGCGGATCGGCCGCTCCGAAGAGTTGGGCCATCTCTACAACGTGCTTCTGTACCCCTCCATCGACACCGCCAGAGAGCAAGACCATATCGGGGCGCAATTTGCGGATCAGTTCAATCTTTTCGTAGGGTAAACGCTTGTCATTAGAAGAGAGAACCTCCATAACGACCGCCCCTGCCCCCAAAGCGGCTCGTTGGGCACTCTCAGAGCTCATCTTAGCTACTACACCTGCGACCATCATTTGCAAGCCGCCGCCTGCCGAGGAGGTGGAAAGGTAAATATCAATACCCTCTTTGCCGTTGTAGGGTTTGATAAAGTTGCCCTCACCATCTAAAATCGGCCGATCTACCAATTCTCCTACCTCTAAAGCGGCATTGCGCACTCCCAAGGTTACATCTTCAGCGGGGGCTTCAACCGTAGTTGGAGCTTCACCGCGCACGACTAGGCGAAATTCATCTCCCTGTTTTTCAATTAAAATAGCCTTCGTGGTCGTACTGCCACAATCGGTAACAAGAATAGAGCGTATAGAATCCTTATCCATCTTTATCCTTTTCAATCTCAGCTCGTTCTAAAGTATCTAAAAATATCTCAGTCTGGGAGCGACTGGCTAAAATCTCCCTGAAGGCAGTGTAGGTAGAGTTTCCTCCCAACATATTCAAGAGTGGCTGGAAGAAGACCATAGCTTGACTGCCCAAAAAAGATAGAGGCTTAACAGAATCAAAAAACCACAGGGCAGGGACACCTAACCCCCTATGGACGATCTCCTGTGAGACCTTGTCCATCTCCTTTTGGAGTTTATCTTTATCCTGAGGCTCTTCATCCTCAATACTCCACATGTTAGACCAATTAATCAAGTTTTAAAAACCTATGCCTTAACTAATCTCTCGCTCAAGATCTCTTCTACACGCTCAATATGTTCATAGTCGAGGGGCAAAAACATGGAACGGCGCATACTTTGTAAGTACTCTTTGAAAGAAGATCCCTTGCCAGCGTGGCGCATATCCATCCATAAAACTACACCATTGTTCTGAACAGAGTAAGAGCGATAATCCTCCCACTTTATAAACGTAGGCTTACCAAAACGTTTAACCTCGATCCCTTCATTAGAGAATGTAAATCTAGTTACAAAAAAGTAAGGGATCAATCCGTGCAAGACGATAGCCATCAAAATTATGGGGATCAAAATGGCATCTTTAAATCCTGTAAACAGGGTCCAGGTCATGAAGGCCAAAAAGACCAGTATAACCACAGTCAACATCGGCTTCTTAGCGGCTGGATGTTGAACCAAAGTTAGGGGCAACTTATTCTCTTTAACGCCCTTATTCTGCAAACGGCGTTCTTTATTCTTACGGCTCATTAGCGGCTATTCTAACTTACACGACCGAAAAGTCAAACACTAGTGAAGATATGTTTAGTTTAGCGGAAGTTTACAGACAAAAGTAGAACACTTTAACGTGATCGAGAGGTTAAAATAATGTTCTGCAAAGTTATCGCTATAATGGGTCCCACGGCTTCTGGAAAATCCCAATTGGCCTTACAATTAGCTCAAGAGTTCAAAGGAGAGATAATCAGCGGAGATTCCGCTCAAGTATACATCGGCCCCGACATTGGCACAGCTAAACCCACTTTTCAAGAACAAAATCTAGTGGCTCACCACTTAATAGACATACGCCAGTTGAATGATCCTTTCAGCCTAGCCGACTTTCAAAAAATAGCCTCCTCTCTCATTGAGGAGATCTCGTATCGTCAGAGAGTACCCTTTGTTGTAGGCGGTACTGGCCTCTATCTGCGCGGACTTTTAGAGGGCTACACCCTAGTAGAGACTAAACCAGATCCAAAATTGCGCGAGAGTCTAAGCAATCGAGAATTGCCCGATCTTCTCCAGGAACTGCAAGAGCGCGATCCTGTAGCTTACGATCAGGTGGATAGATGTAATAAACGCCGCGTAGTCAGGGCTTTAGAGATAATAATCCAAACGGGACGGCCACTTTCAGAGGCAAGTAAACGCGAAAAACCGCCCTTTGAAGTTCTCAAGATAGCTCCTTACTGGGAAAGAGATGTCCTCTATCAGCGCATTGATCTGCGCTTGGAGGAGATGTTCAGATCTGGTTGGCTGGAAGAAGTCAGCTCTCTTTACGAGCAAGGCTGGGAAGATAACTTGCGTTATTTGCGCATTCTAGGCTACAGCGAACTTCTGAATGTGGTGAAGGGTGAGCTTTCTCTAAATGAAGCTAAAGAGCAGATTCGTCTATCAACCCACAGATTCGCCAAAAGACAATTGACCTGGCTAAAAAGGGAACCTAACTTGAATTACATTCCCGCAGGTGATGGTTTGTACGATCAGGCACGCTCAAAAATTAAAAAATTTTTGGAGGCATGATTTTCACTTGGAACAAATCATAATTAATTTGATGACTTCAGATAATCACAGATAAGATAGTCATATTTTCCAAGATTAAGTTCTATGATCGCAGACAACCTTTTTTTATCAAAAAGATCGCCTCTAGTTATCAAAATAATCTTATCATAAAATTCATGAAGACTCTCATTTTGTATCTCATTGTTAAGTTTTCTTACACTTTCCTTATACCCCGCAGGAAAAGCCCTTTTTATATGACCGACTCGAAACTTGTCTTTTTCTGGTACAATTGCGGGAAGATGAGAAAGCAAAGGATCGGATAATCCAAATTGGTCTGTTAGATAAATGTCGTTGTTATAAAATACATTTACACCGTGGAGTTCATTGAATGCGCCGCCGATGTAACCACTTTTGCGAATTTCTTCTATTTTATCATTAATTTTATAGAAAAGTAGCCTGTCTGATAGAGAATCACTTCCTAGTGAAGACATAACATTGGGAATAAAACCTGTAAATTTATAATAAAAAGATTTTTCATCCGTTATTTGTGCTGTCGTTTCTTTGCAGAATTTATGATTTTCATTATAGAGTGTGTGTAAAAGATTATTACCTATAAATTCAGATGTTAAATATGATATGATACCAATACCCCCAATAACTATTAGCACAACAACTTCCTTATATTTTTGACGGGCATTTTCGTTCATAATGTTGAGAAGAAGTATGACGGAAAGATAATATAGGACGGTATAATGACGACCCATCATAAAATCTCCGCCAATATAAACAATATATATTTGATAAAGTATTATGCCAAAAGCAAAAAGAGCATTATTAGTATTTCTTTTTATGAAACTTACAACGCTTATTGCTATAGGGACAAGCACAACCAAAGCATCGTTGGCGAGTGTCACATAAAAATATTGAAATCCCCTATCAAAATACCAAGTTTTAGGTATTCCTGTATTAAGTTTTATGAGGGCAGTATTTGGAACTAATAGTCCATAATAAAATAGAGAAAATATTTCCCAGCCGATGAATGGCAACAATCCTATAATGCCAGCCAAAAACATTTTAGAAAACGATGTGTCCCTCTTAAAGAAAAAAGCATATACTATAATAGGTATAAATATGAGGACACTGTCCATTCTCGTTCCAGCTATAATAGAAAACGTAAATGACAGCATTAAAAGTCTTTTAAAGTCATATTTTTCAGATGAAAATATGATTGCAGCAAAAATCCCTGTAAGAAGAAACAGCATGCAGTTCTCAAGACCAGATGTAGCATAACTCATAAAACTTACGGAACACATAAACATAATACCGACAAGCACTGACTGTAGCTTACTTTTTACAAATTTTTTCATGATAACGCCAAATGAAAAAACGGATATTGCTACCTGAACAGCTATCGATGTATAAAACATCTCTTTAGTGCAAAAATAAGCCAAAGCCAGCAGTATTGTAAAGAATGGATTCGTGGCGGCGAGTACCCGCTCACCATGATTATAGACAAAACCATTACCGAGAGCCAAATTTCTTGCCATAATAAACGAATGATATGAGTCATCACAATTCCATGCATTAAAGATGACCATACATGCTAATAATATTATAACAACGATATTTAGATGGCTTAAAGATATTATATCTTTAGTCGTAGACTCATTAAAAACTTCATCCGCAGTTGTATTAGCAGTTTTACTCATAAACATTTCTGATATCCTTGCATAGATCGTTTTGTAACGCGCTGATATTTACGCGGATCCTAAGACAAGTACGTATATCGCGACAGGCTTTGCTCAAAATTGTTGAGCAACTTTTGCGACATAGATAGAGTAATCACTCCGTTACTTATAGCCTCTTCACATTGTTGACGCACACTTTCCAGAAGATCGTTGCCATCATATTGAAAATAACTCAAGATCTTGTTCATGTTATCGCCGCGCACTATGTGTTTGATCTTGTAACCTGAAGGAACTAATTCGATCTGCACAGCGTTAGTTCGGCCGAACATGTTGTGCAAATTGCCTAACGTTTCTTGGTAGGCTCCTAACAGAAACATTCCTAGATAATACGGTTTGTGACTGAGGCGCGGAGTTAGTTGTCCGTTGGTCACTTCCAGAGGATGAACATCTAAAAGGGGACGCGTATCTTCTTTTATATCGATAAATTTATCAATCTTACCATCGGAATCACACGTCAGATCGGCTAAGGTCACTTTTTCTGTAGGTTCTACATCTAAGTGATGGATCGGCACTATGGGGAAGAGTTGATCTAGGGCCCAAGAATCGGGGGCAGATTGAAACACAGAGAGATTTACGTAATAAGTGGTAGCTAAAATTTGATCTAAGGTCTGGAGATCTTCAGGAATTACTTCCATACTTTTAGTAATTTGATAAATTTTAAAGCAAGAGTGCCAATAAATATTCTCTGCCAACGCCCTCTCTTTTAATGATAGAAGGCCTAACTGGAAAGCACTCAAAGCCTCTTCTTTGAATTGGACGACATCGTGAAAAGATTCTTGACAATTGTCGCTGTTGATATTGGCGTAAATGTCTCGCAAAGTGGTAATTATATAATGTTCTTCGCCATTAACTTCTGGTAATGGTTCTAAAGTAATTTTGCTCTGGCCCAAAACATCAAAAATTAGCACCGCTTGGTGAGAGGCCAACGCTCTGCCGCTTTCGCTAATTAATGTCGGCACGGGAACTTGGGCATGTTTACAAGAGTCACTAACTTCGGCTACGACGTCATTGGCGTAATTTTGCATATTGTAATTTTTGGAGACATAAAAATTACTCTTAGATCCATCATAATCGACCGCCAAGCCTCCGCCGACATCTAAGTAACCCATAGGAGCCCCTAATTTAACTAACTCAGTGTAAAGGCGCGAAGCCTCGCGCAAAGCTCCTTTAATGACACTTATCGATGAAATTTGTGAGCCAATATGGAAGTGCAAAAGTCGCAAACTATCCAACATGCCTTCATCTTTGAGAATATCCACCGCTCGACTGATCTCGGTTATTGACATTCCAAATTTAGCCTTTTCGCCTGTGGTACTGCTCCAATGTCCCTTACTTTTGCTATTTAATTTAGCTCTAAATCCGAAAAGCGGTGTTATCTCCAATTCTTTGGCGACCTGCACAGCTAAACAAACTTCATCCAGCTTTTCCAAAACTATGACTATTTTTTTATTTAACTTAGAGGCCAAAATAGCCGTCTCTAAATATTGACGATCTTTGTAACCATTACAGATAATCAGAGGTTCAATATCATTGATCGAAGAGAGAGCGATCAATAACTCTGGTTTTGAACAGGCTTCCAAACCAAAATTATGAGGCTGACCCGCCTTGACAATACCTTCAATTATGTGTCTCTGCTGGTTTACTTTAATGGGAAATACCCCGCGATAGACACCGTCATAATTATATTTGGCAATAGCTTTGGCAAAAGAGGCCGTCAGTCTCTCTAAACGATCTTGTAAAATATCGGGGAAACGCAAAAGTATAGGCAACTGCAGGCCCCTGTTTTTAAGTGACTCTACCAATTCATAGAGATCGAGTGTCCCTCCTCGATCCCCTTGGGGCGAGACTACCATATGACCAGCCGAATTTATAGAAAAATAAGGAGATCCCCAAAGTTTTATGGAGTATAGATCGTCACTTTTATCAGTATCCCACATTGCTTAAAATTCCATTTTTATATACAACTTATTAAAAAGAAAAATGTCGACTGATATTATATCAGTCGACATCGCTTTAGTCACTTAAAGATTATTCGCCTGTATAATTGTAGTTCATGGCTCCCTCAATGTTGAGTCTCGCTCCACTGGCGACTTTGCCATCTAAGTTGGCTAACTTATCGCCACCTTCCATCAAGCGGCTCTTCAGCTCGTCGTTGCTCATGGTAGGATCCATAGCTAAGAGCAAACCTGCGGCTCCCGTAACGTGCGGAGTAGCCATAGACGTTCCACTATAGACAGCGTAACCACCAGGAACTGTTGAAAGAATATCCTTACCAGGAGCGGCAATATCTACGTTGTTCTCACCATAGCAAGAGAACTTAGCCAATTGATCATTGCGATCTGTGGCGGCTACGGCGATATTGTTAGGCATCTCGTAATCGGAAGGATAGTGAGGAATCATATCGTTGTTCGTACCAGAGTTGCCCGCACTCATCATGTGCAGGGGAGCACTGGAATCGAGGAAGGCCTGGTGTACAGCCTGGTTGGCGGGGCCGCCTCCCCAAGAGTTGGAGGTCAAACGGGCTCCCATAGCTGTAGCGTAATTGATACCGCGGATAATGCTGGCCGCATCGGCTCCACCATCGTCGCTGAAGATCTTGACGGGCAAAATTGTGGCCGATTGGTTAATGCCGCTGATACCTACACCGTTGTTGCCTACCGCACCGATAGTACCCGCCACGTGGGAACCGTGACCCTGGTAATCCATGACGTCACCGTTCTGCATATGAGCATTCCAGCCGTGGTAGTCATCGATAAAACCGTTGCCATCATCATCGATACCGTTACCTGGAATCTCGCCTGTGTTGGTGTAGATGTTAGCCTTCAAGTCTGGGTGGGTGATATCTACACCAGTATCGATAACGGCGATCAGAGGCCCTTGACCTGTAGGTAAGCCTGTAGTCTTTTGCCAAGCTTCGGGAGCGTGAATATCGGCCCTCACCTTGCCGCCATTGCTACCGTCGTTGTAAAGATCCCACTGTTTGGGGAAGTCGGGATCATTAGGGGCGTTTTTGAGCTCCTCGGCAGTGAAAGTTTTACCGACCTGGACATCTTCAGGATGATAAATGGTGTTAGGAACGGCGAACTCAATCGAAGGATCCTGTCTCATCTGCTCGAGAGCTTGTTCGGTAGTCATACCCTCTGGCAACTGGAGCTGTAACATCTTGCTGTTATCTAAAGCCCTCATGCCAGGAGAACGCAGATCGTCCAAAACAGTGGCTCCATACTTAGAGACTACATCGGTGTTAGCCGCAAACAGAGAACCTTTAGTCTTAATAATAACTTGTCCCTGGACGAACTCACCTAAATCTTCGCTCTTACCCAAAGAGACGGAATCGGAACCCACTTGAGGATTGGCTGTACTCTCCTCTTGTGGAGCCGCCTTGGCGGTGTAATTGTTGCTTACGTTGTTGAGCTGAGGTAAATTATTTGCACCTATGTTCTGGATCATGTGGTCCTCCCTTTGAGGTATGTTATATTTATAAGCAAATTTAATAGTTTATATTAAATAATTTTATAAATTTCATTGTTCATTAGCCACTCTCGACAAGCCGAGACTAAGCAATGGCAAGCGGTCTAGGCAACAACTACCACAATTGGGCGTAGCACTACGCCCTCTATCCCGTCTGGTAAAACATTCGGGAATACCTTTAATGGTTAATGTTTATTTTTA